>NZ_JBFTER010000074.1:0-23854 GCF_047229345.1 Cellulomonas jepli
GCGCATGAGCGACTCGGCACCGCCCGAGCCGGCGGCCCGCCGGGGCGCCTCGCCGGTGGGCGTGGGCCGCGGGGCGCTCAGGTCGGCCGCACGTCGAGCGGGCTCGGTCCGCGGCGCGCGGGCGGCGCCGGGCTCCCCCGCCCCGCTCCGGACGACGACGGTGCGGGCGACCTTGTCGTGCCACCCCTGCAGCCGCCCGGCGGAGTCCCACGCGCCCGACGCGCCCACCACGAACTGCCCGACGCCGCACACGAGCGCCCCCGCGCCGAGCACCAGGTTGCGCACGAAGATGCGGAGCAGCCCGACGGTCAGCCCGGTGTCGGCGTCGACCGTGCGGACGCCGAGGGCGAGGCCGCCGAGCGTGCGCCCGGTGAACGCCTCCGCGACCCACTGCGCGATCCCGCAGACGGCGAGCACCACGAGGGGCAGCGCCAGGATCGCCCCGACCTCCGGCGCGACCTCGTCGCTCGTGGAGCTGCGGACGGCGTCGAGCGCGATGCCGTAGCCGATCGAGCTCGCGCCCGCGGCGAGCAGGAGCGCGAGGAGCTGGTCGACCAGCAGCGCCAGGACGCGCCGGCCGGTCCCGGCGAGCGACTCCGTCGCCGGCGGCTGGGCGCGCACCCGCGGGACCGTGCTCATCCTGCTCTCCTTCGAAGTGGTCGGTCGGCGGGGCGGCTGCGCCGGGGCCGCGCGCTCAGGACGCCCGGTCCACCAGCGCGTCGGCGAACGACACGAGCGCGTCCTTCGCGGCGCCGGCCGGCAGCGGCTCGAGCTCGACGACGGCAGCCCGCGCGAGGTCCGCCGCACGCTGCCGGGTCAGCCCGACGACGTCGTGCGCCCGCAGGGCCGCGACCGCCTCTGCGAGCGAGGTGTCGCTCGTGAGGTCGCCGTCGAGCAGCGCCACGAGCTCGCGGTCCTCGTCGGTCCCCTCGGGCGACGCCGCGCGCTGGCGCAGGAGCAGCGCGGGCATCGTGGGGACGCGCTCGCGCAGGTCGGTCCCCGGGGTCTTGCCCGTGACCGCGCCGTCGGACGTCAGGTCGAGGACGTCGTCCGCGAGCTGGAACGCCACGCCGACCTTCTCCCCGTACGCCGTGACGGTCCGCACGACGCTCGGGCGGCAGCCGGCGAACATCGCGCCGAACCGCGCCGACGTGGCGATGAGCGAGCCGGTCTTGTCGGAGAGCACCTGCAGGTAGTGCGCGACGGGATCCTCCCCCGCGGCGGGCCCGACGGTCTCGTGGAGCTGCCCGAGACACAGCCGCTCGAACGTCGCCGCCTGGATGCGCACGGCCTCCGGGCCGAGCCCGGCGACGGTCGCCGACGCCCGGGCGAACAGCAGGTCCCCGGTGAGGATCGCGACGGAGTTGCCCCACACCTCGTGGGCCGACGGCGCCCCGCGGCGCAGCGGCGCGGAGTCCATCACGTCGTCGTGGTACAGGGTCGCCAGGTGCGTGAGCTCGACGACGATCGCCGCGTCGAGCACCTCGCGCCGCGAGCCGTCGCCGAGCTCCGAGGCCAGCAGCGTCAGGAGGGGGCGGGTCCGCTTGCCGCCCGCGTTGACGAGATGCCGCGACGCCACGTCGGCGAGCGCGTCCGCGTGGGTCACGGCGTCCCGCAGGCGCTCCTCGACGAGCGCGAGGCGCCCCGAGAGCAGCTCGGCCAGCTCGGGGTCGGCCAGCGGGAGGGAGGTCGAGGAGGTCACGGGACGAACCTAGCCGCCGCAGGCGCGGGACAGAGAACCGCGCGCCGTCACGGGAGGAGTCTCGCGGCGTCGGTGACGACCTCGAGCACGGGCCCGGGCACGACCCCGAGGACGAGGGTCAGGACCGCGCAGATCGCGACCGCGACCGTCGTGAGGCCCTCGGAGGACACCACGGTGGTGGTCGTGCGCGCGGCCTCGAGCGTCGCGGTGGCCGTCGCGCCGGTGGATGTGCCGGTTGCTGCCGCGGTCGCCTGCGTGCCGGTGCCCGAGGTGCCCGACGGGGCTCCGGCCGCGGTGGCTCCCGCCGCCTCGGCCCCCCGCACGTCGTCGCGCTCGCGCGCGTCCGCCGCCGGGCTCGTGAAGAACATCAGGACGATGACCCGGACGTAGAAGAACGCCGCGGCGGCCGAGGCCAGCACGCCGACGACGGCGAGCACCGTCGCGTCGCCCCCGACCGCCGCCGAGAACACCGCGAACTTCCCGGTGAAGCCCGCGGTGAGCGGGATCCCGGCGAACGAGAGCAGGAACAGCGTGAACGTGCCCGCGAGCAGCGGGTTCGTCCGGCCGAGGCCGGCCCACTGCGACAGGTGCGTCGCCTCGCCGAGCACCGAGCCGCCCGCCGCGTCCGCGGTGTCGTCGAGGGCGTCGCCGGAGGACACCGGCGCACCTCCGGCCCCGGACCGCTCGCGCACGAGCGTCACGATCGCGAACGCCCCGATCGTCGCCGCGCCGTACGCCAGCAGGTAGAACAGGACCGACGCGAGGCCCTCCTGCGTGAGCGCGATGATCCCGGTCAGCACGAAGCCCGCGTGCGCGATGGACGAGTACGCCAGCATGCGCTTCACGTCGGTCTGCAGCAGCGCCGCGACGGTGCCGACGACCATCGTGAGGATCGCGACCGCCCACAGCGCGGGTGCGAGGTCCCACTGCAGGTCGGGGAGCACGACGTAGACGATGCGCACGAGCGCGCCGAACGCGGCGACCTTGGTGCAGGCCGCCATGAACGCCGTGATCGGGGTCGGGGCGCCCTGGTAGACGTCGGGTGTCCACGCGTGGAACGGCACGGCGCCGACCTTGAAGAGCAGGCCGACGAGCACCATGACGGCGCCGGTGAGCAGCAGGCCGTCGAGGCCCACGGCAGTGCCGGTCGCGGCCGCGATCTCGTCGTACCGCACCGAGCCGGCGAAGCCGTAGAGCAGCGCGATCCCGAACAGCATCACGGCCGAGGCGAACGACCCGAGCAGGAAGTACTTCATCGCGGCCTCCTGGCTCAGGAGGCGGCGGCGGCGCGCGAGCCCGCACAGCAGGTACAGCGGGAGCGAGAGCACCTCGAGCGCGACGAAGAGCGTGAGCAGGTCACCGGTCGCGGGGAAGATCAGCATGCCGCCGGTCGCGAACAGCACGAGCGGGTAGACCTCGGTCTGCGTGAGGCCCTTGCGGCGCGCGGTCTCCTCGTAGTCCGACCCCGGGATCGCGGCGGCCTGCGGCGTGAACGCGTCCTCGCCGGTCTCGGTGCGGTCGGCGATCACGAGGACCGACAGCAGCGCGAACAGCGCGATCGAGCCCTGGAGCACGAGCGTGGGGCCGTCCACGAGGAGGGAGCCGCCGAGCACGTCGACGCCGCCGCTCTCCTGGACCCCGTTCCACAGCGCGGCCACGGCCACGAGCGCCCCGGCCGTCGCCGCGAGCGAGAGCCCGAGCTGGATCGGCCGGCGCAGGTGCTGCGGGGCGAAGGCCTCGACGAGCACGCCGACGACCGCGGCGCCGAGCACCACGAGCACGGGGGCGAGCTGCGCCCAGTCGATCTCCGGCGCCGTGAAGGTGGTCACTTGTCGTTCCCCTCGTCCGTCGCGACCGCCGTGGTCGTGGTGGGCAGGTCACCGGCGCCGACCTGGTCGACGGTCGTCACCGCGGGCTCGCGCACGAGGTCGAGCGCGGGCGCCGGGTAGAAGCCGAGCACGAGCATGAGCCCGATCAGCGGCGCGACGACCCACCGCTCCCGTCCGCTCAGGTCCGGTGCGGCCGCGAGCTCGTCACGCACCGGCCCGGTGAACACCCGCTGGTAGGTCAGCAGGACGTAGAGCGCCGCGAGCACCACGGCGACGACCGACACGATCGCGGCCGGCTCGTTGCGCGCGAACGTCCCGACGAGCACGAGGAACTCGCTGACGAACGTCGACAGGCCCGGCAGCGAGAGCGCCGAGAGGCCGACCACGAGGAACGTCCCGGCGAGCACCGGCGTGACCCTCTGCAGGCCGCCGAAGTCGGCGATCTGCTGCGAGCCGCGGCGTGCGACGAGGAACCCGGCGAGCAGGAACAGCGCACCCGTCGAGAGACCGTGGTTGACCATGTAGAACGACGAGCCCGAGACGGCCGTCGACGTGAAGGCGAAGATGCCGAGCACGATGAACCCGAAGTGCGAGACCGACGTGTACGCGATGAGGCGCATGAGGTCCTTCTGCCCGATCGCGAGCAGCGCGCCGTAGAGGATCGACACGACCGCGAGCACGATCACCACGGGCGCGGCCCAGCGCGAGGCGTTCGGGAACAGCGGCAGGCAGAGCGTCAGCATGCCGAACGTGCCGACCTTGTCGAGCACGCCGACGAGCAGCGTCGAGGTCCCGGCGGGCGCCTGCTCGGCCGCGTCGGGCAGCCAGGTGTGCACCGGGAACATGGGCGCCTTGATCGCGAACGCGAGGAAGAACGCGACGAACAGCCAGCGCTCGGTCGCCACCGGCAGCTCGAGGCCCGTGAGGTTGTCGACGAGGAAGCCGTCCGCCCCGCCCGGCCCCTGCAGGTACAGCGCGATCACGCCGACGAGCATGATCAGGCCGCCCGCGAGCGAGAACAGCAGGAACTTGACCGCGGCGTACCGGCGGTGGGCGCCCCCGAACGCGCCGATCATGAAGTAGACCGGGATCAGCATCGCCTCGAACAGCACGTAGAACAGGAAGACGTCACGTGCGGCGAACACCGCGACCATGAACGTCTCGAGCACGAGGACGAGCGCGAGGTAGTGCCGCAGCCGGCCGGTGTCGCCGCCCTGCTCCCGCCACGCGGCGAGCACGACGAGCGGGACGAGCAGCACCGAGAGCAGCACGAGCGAGAGCCCGACGCCGTCGACGCCGACCGCGTAGCTCACGCCGAAGGTCGGGATCCACGGCTGGACCTCGGTGAGCTGGTGCGTCGCCGAGTCGGCGGTGTCGAACGCGAGCAGCGCGCCGACGCCGAGCAGCAGCTCGGCGAGCGCGAAGCCGAGCGCCACGAGCCGCACGTGGGTGCGGACGGAGGAGGGCAGGGCCCACACGACCGCGGCGCCGACGAGCGGCAGCACGATCAGGGCGGTCAGCCAGGGGAATCCGGATGCCATCGGTGGTGCTCTCCCTCAGATCCGGGGTGCCAGGACGGCGACGACGAGGACGACGAGGCCGAGCGCCATCGTCGCGGCGTACGTGCGGGCGAAGCCCGTCTGCAGCCGGCGGACGGCGTCGCCGAGCCCGATGGTCAGGCGCCCGAGGCCCGAGAACGCGCCGTCGACCACCTGGCGGTCCCCGTAGACGAGCGAACGGGTCAGGTGCTGACCGGGCTCGACCAGGACGGCGTGGTTCACGGCGTCCTGGTAGAGGTCGACGCGCGCGGCGCGGGTCAGCGGGGAGCCGGCGGGGGCGACGACCGGGACGGTCGACGTCGCGTACTGCCGCCACGCGAGCACGAGCCCGACGACGACGACGGCCAGCGTCGCCGCGATGAGCACCCACGCGGGCAGGACCGGCTCCTCGTGCTCGACGTGCCCCGTGACCGGCTCGAGCCACGACGTGAAGCCGCCGCCGAGCGACAGGGCCGCGCCGAGCCCGACCGAGCCGACCGCGAGCACGATCATCGGGACCGTCATGAGCCGCGGCGCCTCGTGCGGGTGCTGCGGGGTACCGTCGGAGCGGGCGGTCCAGCGGCGCTCACCCTCGAACGTCATGAAGAAGAGCCGCGACATGTAGAACGCGGTGATGCCCGCGCCGAGCAGCGCGACGGTCCCGAAGACCCAGGCCCGCCACGGCGCCCCGTCGACCGGGACGAATGCGGCCTCGATGATCTTGTCCTTGCTCCAGAAGCCGGAGAACGGCGGGATGCCCAGGATCGCGAGCCAGCCCGCCATGAACGTGTAGTAGGTGAGCTTCATGTACCGCCCGAGCCCGCCGAACCGGCGCATGTCGACCTGGTCGTCCATGCCGTGCATCACGGAGCCGGCGCCGAGGAACATCCCGGCCTTGAAGAAGCCGTGCGTCACGAGGTGAAAGATCGCGAACGCGTACCCGACGGGGCCCAGCCCCGCGGCGAGCACCATGTACCCGATCTGCGACATCGTCGAGGCCGCGAGTGCCTTCTTGATGTCGTCCTTCGCGCAGCCGACGATCGCCCCGTAGAGCAGCGTGATCGCGCCGACGACCGCGACGACGAGCTGGGCCTCGGGCGCTCCGTCGAACACCGGCGCCGAGCGCACGATGAGGTAGACGCCCGCCGTGACCATGGTGGCGGCGTGGATGAGCGCCGAGACCGGCGTCGGGCCGGCCATGGCGTCGCCGAGCCACGACTGCAGCGGGAACTGCGCCGACTTGCCGCACGCGGCGAGCAGCAGCATGAGCCCGATCACGGTGAGCGTCCCGGTGCTCGCGTCGGCCACGCCCTCGTGCACGGTCGCGAAGTCGACGCCGCCGAACGTCGCGAACATGAGCATGAGCGCGACGAGCAGGCCGATGTCGCCGATGCGGTTCGCGATGAAGGCCTTCTTCGCGGCGACCGCGTACGGCGTGCGGTGGTTCCAGAACCCGATGAGCAGGTAGGACGCGAGACCGACGCCCTCCCAGCCGACGAACAGCAGCAGGTAGCTGTCGGCGAGCACGAGCACGAGCATCGCGGCGACGAACAGGTTGAGGTACGCGAAGAACCGCCGACGGTCCGCGTCGTGCTCCGTGTACGCGACCGAGTACACGTGGATCAGCGTGCCGACGAACGTCACGAGCAGCACGAACGTGAGCGACAGCGGGTCGAGCCGCAGCCCCGCGTCCAGGTTGAACGTCCCCGCCGGCAGCCACGTGAACAGGTGCAGGTCGCGTACCCGGTCCTCGGCGTCCAGACCGAGCAGCGACACGAGCAGCCCGGCGCCGACGACGAACGCGCCGCCGGACGCGGCGACACCGAGCCAGTGGCCCCACCGGTCGGCGCGGCGGCCGAGCAGCAGCAGGACCGCGGCGCTCACGAGCGGCAGCGCGACCAGCAGCCACGCGCTGGTCTGCAGCGCGCCCTCGGCGGCGGTGGCGTGCGGGACGGCCGCGTGCGCCGCGTCGGCGGCGTCGTGCAGGCGCGCGGGGGCGAGGAGCAGGGTGTGCACCGTCGTCCTCTCAGCTCTTCAGCAGGTTGACGTCGTCGACCGAGGCCGACCGGCGGGTACGGAAGATCGCCACGATGATCGCGAGCCCGACGACGACCTCGGCCGCGGCGACGACCATGACGAAGAACGCCATGACCTGGCCGGTCAGGTCGCCGTGGATCCGCGCGAACGTCACGAGCGCGAGGTTGGTCGCGTTGAGCATGAGCTCGATGCCCATGAACACGATGATCGCGTTGCGGCGCAGCAGGACCGTCGAGGCCCCGATCGCGAACAGGATCGACGAGAGGACCAGGTAGTTGGTCAGGCTCACGGGGCTGTCTCCGTCCCACGGTCGGTCGTGATCGGCGTCGCCGGGCCGGACGTCAGGCCGGGAGGGGCGGCGTCCGGGAGCGGCCGGTCGCGGTGCTCGCCCGCGTCCGAGGCGTCCCGCACGATCGTGCCGACGGAGCCCGCGTCGCGCGGGGGGATCGTCGCGGCGAACCGCTCCGTCCCGGCCTCCTGGCCGCGGATGCGCAGCACGCGCGGCACGGAGATGTCGATCGGGTTGCCCTGGGGGTCGAGCGCGGGGACGTCCATCGCGTTGTGCCGCGCGTACACGCCCGGGGCCGGCAGCGGCGTGATGACGCCGCCCGCGGCGACGCGCGCGTCCGCCCGCTCCTTCTGGCCGACCTTGCGCACGAGCCGCTGGCGGTGCGTGAGCACGAGCGCCCCGAGCGCGGCGGTCACCAGGAGCGCGCCGACGACCTCGAACGCGAAGACGTACTCGCCGAACACGAGCCGCGCCACGCCCACCGGGTTCGTGTCGGCGTTGGCCGCCTCGAGCCCGCGGGCCGTCGGGTAGGTCACGCGCGTGACGACCCCGACCAGCATCGCGGCGATCCCGGCCCCGGCGACCAGGCCGATCCAGCGCTGGCCGCGGATGGTCTCGACGAGCGAGTCGGAGGCGTCGACGCCCACGAGCATGAGCACGAAGAGGAACAGCATCATGACCGCGCCGGTGTACACGACGACCTGGACGACGCCGAGGAACGGCGCCTCCTGCGCGACGTACAGGAACGCGAGCGAGATCATCACCGCGACGACCGCCATCGCGGCGTGCACGGCCTTGCGGGCGAACAGCAGCCCGAGCGCGGCGAGGACCATGATCGGCGCGAGGACCCAGAACAGCGCCGCCTCGCCGCCCGAGGTGGTGCCGGCGTCGGTGATCGCGGCGGGCAGCACCGCTGTGAGGTGGCTCATCGGGTCTCCTGCCCGGCAGTGCGCATGAGCGGCTCGTGGGGGTCCTGGCCCGCGGTCGGGTGGGCGTGCGTGCCGTGGTCGTGGGCCGGCGCGCCGGACGCGGCGCCGGGTGCGCCCTCGCTCGGCCGGTGCAGCTCGACCCAGACCTTCTGGGTCTGCGTCGGGCCCGTGACCTCGCCGCGGTAGTACGCGTCGTCGGTCGTGCCCTCGACCATCGGGTGCGGCGCCGGGAGCATGCCCTCCCCGAGCGGCGCGAGCAGGTCCTGCTTCTCGTAGATGAGGCCCTCGCGCGTCGGGCCCGCGAGCTCGTACTCGTTGGTCATCGTGAGCGCGCGCGTCGGGCATGCCTCGATGCACAGCCCGCAGAAGATGCAGCGCAGGTAGTTGATCTGGTAGACGCGGCCGTACCGCTCCCCCGGCGAGAACTGGGCGTCGGGCGCGTTGTCGGCGCCCTCGACGTAGATCGCGTCCGCCGGGCAGGCCCACGCGCACAGCTCGCAGCCGATGCACTTCTCCAGGCCGTCCGCGTACCGGTTGAGCTGGTGGCGGCCGTGGTAGCGCGGCTTGGCCGGCACCTTCTCGAACGGGTACTGCTCGGTGACCGTCGGGCGGAACATGTTGGAGAACGTCACGCCGAAGCCGCCGACGGGCGCGAGCATCTCGCCGAGGCCCGTGCGGGGCTCGATGAGCGGGGTGTAGCCCGCGGGCGCGGCTGCGCCCACCTCGCCGCCCTGCGGGCGGGCCGTCACGTCCTTCGACGCGTCCTTCGGGTCCTTCGTGGGGTCAGCCACCGTGCACCTCCTGGGTGACCTGGGGGGTCTCGGTCGGGGCCTGGGCCGCGGCGTCCCGGGCCGCCTGCGCGCGGCGCTGCTGGCGCGGCGAGGGCGGGAGCACCTGGCCGGGCAGCGGGGGCACCGGGAAGCCGCCCGCGAACGCGTCGAACTCCTCGGGCTCGCCCGGCTCGGGCGCCGGCTCGTCCTTCTTCTCCGGGATCAGGAACGACACCAGGACCCCGGCGAGCACGACGCCCGCGATCACGAACAGCGTCGTGCGCAGGTCGAGGCCGGAGAACTGGCGGACGCCCTGCACGACGGCGACGCACACGACCCAGCCGAGCGCGATCGGGATGAGGACCTTCCAGCCGATCTTCATGAACTGGTCGTAGCGGAAGCGCAGCACCGAGCCGCGGATCCACACGAACAGGAACATGAACATCCAGACCTTCGCGAGGAACCACAGGACGGGCCACCAGCCCTCGTTGAACATCCCGTCGTTGATCGCGGAGATCGGCCACGGCGCCCGCCAGCCGCCCAGGAACAGCGTCGTCGCGACCGCCGAGACGTTGAGCATGTTGATGTACTCCGCGAGGAAGAACCACGCGAACTTCATCGACGAGTACTCGGTCATGTACCCGGACACGAGCTCGCCCTCGGCCTCGGGGAGGTCGAACGGCAGGCGGTTGGTCTCGCCCACCATCGAGATCACGTAGATCACGAACGCGGGCAGCAGCGGCAGGAACCACCAGATCTGCGTCTGCGAGCTCACGATCTGCGACGTCGACATCGACCCCGCGATGATGAACACGCTGACCAGCGACAGGCCCATCGCGAGCTCGTAGGAGATGACCTGGGCGGTCGAGCGGACCGAGCCGAGCAGCGGGTAGGTCGACCCCGACGACCAGCCGCCGAGGACGATCCCGTACACCCCGACGGACGCGCACGCGAGGATGTACAGCGTCGCGACCGGGAAGTCCGTGAGCTGCAGCGGCGTCACGATGCCGAACAGGCTCACGGCCGGGCCGAACGGGATGACCGCGAACGTCAGCAGCGAGCAGAACACCGCGATCATCGGCGCCAGGATGTAGACGAGCTTGTCGGCCGCCTTGACGGTGATGTCCTCCTTGACCAGGAGCTTCATCGCGTCGGCGAGCGACTGGAGCAGGCCGAACGGGCCGTGCACGTTGGGTCCGGGGCGGACCTGCATGCGCGCGACGACCTTGCGCTCGAACCAGATGGCGATGAGGACGCTCGTCAGCAGGAAGACGATGATCGCGACCGCCTTGAGCAGCCAGATCCAGAAGTTGTCGTTGCTGAAGTCCGCGGCGGCCGCGGCCCCCACGCCCCCGCCGCCCTCCACGGCGGCGGGCAGCACCCCGGTGAGCAGGCTCATGCGAGCACCTCCGTGTGCGTCGTCGCGGCACCGGCGCCGCCGGCCGTCAGGTCCTGCGAGCCCGGCGCGAGCCGGACCCGCGAGCCGGGGCCCGCGCGCAGGGTGTCACGCACGAGGCTCCCCGGCGAGGCGGTCGGCAGCCAGACGACGTGGTCCGGCATGTCGGTGACGAGCACCGGGAGCTGGATCGTGCCCGCGTCGGTCGAGACCGCGAGCAGCCCGCCGTCGACGACGCCGGCGCCCGCGGCGGTCGCGGCCGAGACGCGCGCGACCGGGCGCTTCGCGGTGCCCGCGAGGAACGCCTCGCCGTCCTGGAGCCGACCGGCGTCGAGCAGCTGGTGCCACGTCGCGAGGACCGCGTCGCCGGGGGCGACCGACGGCGGCTCGGCGGCCTCGAGCGACGGCTCCGCGACGCGCGCGCCGTCCCAGGCGCCGAGCTGGTCGAGCTCGGCGTGCACCTGCGCGAGCGTGCGCAGCCCGAGGTCCGCGCCGAGCACGTCCGCGAGCTGGTCGAGCACGCGGTGGTCGGCCATCGCGGTCGACGTCAGCGCCTGGGGGAACGGGCGCGGGCGCCCCTCCCACGTGAGGAACGTGCCGGCCTTCTCGACCGGCGGTGCGACCGGCAGCACGACGTCGGCGAGCTCGGTGACCTCGGAGCGGCGCACCTCGAGCGAGACGAGGAACGGCACCGCGGCGAGCGCCGCACGCGCCTTCGCGGGGTCCGGCAGGTCGCGCACGTCGACGCCGCCGACGACCAGCGCGCCGAGGCGGCCCTTGCGTGCGGCCTTGAGGATCTTCGCGGTCGAGCGGCCCGGTGCCTGCGGCAGGTGGTCGACGCCCCACACCGCGGCGACGTCCACGCGGGCCGCGGCGTCGGCGACCGGGCGACCGCCCGGCAGGAGGCTCGGCAGCGCGCCGGCTTCGACGCCGCCACGCTCACCCGCACGGCGCGGGACCCACGCGAGGCGGGCGCCCGTGCGCCGGGCGAGGCGCAGCGCGGCGGACAGCCCGCCCTGCACGAGCCCCAGGCGCTCCCCGACGAGGATGACCGCACCCGGTGCGACGAGCGCCGCGGCGAGGTCCTGCAGCCGCACGTCGGCCGCGTCGGTGCCGACGGCGTCGAGCACCTCGGCCTCCGTCCCGGGGGCCGCCGCGAGCAGCGTCCCGTCGAGCCGCTCGAGCCCGCGGCTCGCGAGCGGGGCGATCGCGGAGACGCGCGTGGTGCCGGCGACGACGCCCTTGCGCAGGCGCAGGAACGTGATCCCGGCCTCCTCCTCGGCCTCGAGGCCGACGAGCAGCACGCTCGGCGCCTTCTCGAGGTCCGCGAAGGTCACCGGCATGCCCTGCCCGGCGACGGCCGAGGCGAGGAACGCCTCCTCCTCCGCGGAGTGCGGGCGGGCGCGCAGGTCGACGTCGTTGGTGCCGAGCGTCACGCGCGCGAACTTGGCCCAGGCGTAGGCGTCCTCGAGCGTCACGCGGCCGCCCGGCAGCACCCCGACGCCACGCGGGGCGTCGGTCGCGGCGGGTCCCGCGAGCGCCGCCTGCAGGCCCGCCGCCGCGACGTCGAGCGCCTCGGCCCAGCTCGCCGGGCGCAGCTCGCCGGTCTCCTCGTCCCGCACGAGCGGGGTCGTCAGCCGGTCCGGCGCCGACTGCCACGTGAACGCGAAGCGGTCCTTGTCGGTGATCCACTCCTCGTTGACCGCGGGGTCCTCGCCCGCGAGGCGGCGCAGCACGACGCCCCGGCGGTGGTCGACGCGGATCGCCGAGCCGCACGAGTCGTGCTCGGAGATCCCGGGGGTCGACACGAGGTCGAACGGGCGCGAGCGGAACCGGTACGTCGCGCTCGTGAGCGCCCCGACCGGGCAGATCTGGATCGTGTTGCCCGAGAAGTAGGACGCGAACGGCCGCCCCGACTCGTCCTCGAGCGCGGTGCCGACCGGGCCCTCGCCCGCGAAGCCGAGCACCCCGGTGTCGAAGCGCCCGATCTGCTGCATCGCGCCGCGCTTCTGCAGGTCGATGAAGGCGTCGCCCGCGATCTCCTTGGAGAACCGGGTGCAGCGCTGGCACAGGATGCAGCGCTCGCGGTCGAGCAGGACCTGCGTCGAGATCGCGATCGGCTTGGGGAACGTGCGCTTGATGTCGACGAAGCGCGAGGTGGCCCGGCCGTTGCTCATCGCCTGGTTCTGCAGCGGGCACTCGCCGCCCTTGTCGCACACCGGGCAGTCGAGCGGGTGGTTGATGAGCAGGAGCTCCATGACGCCGTGCTGCGCCTTGTCGGCCTCGGCCGAGGTGAGCTGCGTCTTGACCTGCATGCCGGGCGTCGCCTCGAGCGTGCACGACGCCTGGGGCTTGGGCATCTTCGCGAGCGCGCCGTCGCGCCCGGGAGCCCAGACCTCGACGAGGCACTGGCGGCAGGCACCGGCCGGGGCCAGGAGCGGGTGGTCGCAGAACCGCGGGATCTGGATGCCGATCTGCTCGGCGGCGCGGATCACGAGCGTGCCCTTGGGGACCGCGACCTCGACGTCGTCGATCGTGAAGGTCACCGCGTCGGGACCCTTCGGCGCCTGGGCGTCGTTGCCCGGCGACGACGGCCCGGCGCTCGGCGAACCGGGCGTGGCGGGCTTGCCTGTCGTGATGGTCATGCGTGGACCCCCGCGAGCTGCCCCGCGCCGCGGCGCGGGGTGTAGGTGAACAGCGCGCTGCGCTCGGGCGGGAACAGGACGTCGGCGGGCGTGTGCGTGCCCGCCTCGAACTCCTCCCGGAAGTACTGGATGGCCGACGTGATCGGGCTCGTCGCACCGTCGCCGAGCGCGCAGAACGAGCGCCCGAGGATGTTGTCGCACAGGTCGAGCAGCAGGTCGATGTCCTCGCTCGTGCCCTGCCCGGCCTCGAGGCGCTGGAGCACCTGGGCGAGCCAGAACGTGCCCTCGCGGCACGGCGTGCACTTGCCGCACGACTCGTGCTTGTAGAACTCGGTCCACCGCGTCACGGCCCGGACCACCGACGTCGTCTCGTCGAAGATCTGCAGCGCGCGCGTCCCGAGCATCGACCCGGCCTTCTGCACCGACTCGTAGTCGAGCGGGATGTCGAGGTGCTCCGCGGTGAAGATCGGGGTCGACGAGCCGCCGGGCGTCCAGAACTTGAGCTCGTGGCCCTCGCGGACCCCGCCCGCCATGTCGAGGAGCTCGCGCAGCGTGATGCCGAGCGGCGCCTCGTACTGCCCGGGCCGGGTCACGTGGCCCGAGAGCGAGAACAGCCCGTGCCCCGCCGACTTCTCGGTGCCCATGCTCGTGAACCAGCCGGCGCCGCCGCGCAGGATCCCGGGCACCGACGCGATGGTCTCGACGTTGTTCACGACGGTCGGACGCGCGTACAGGCCGGCGACCGCGGGGAACGGGGGCTTGAGGCGCGGCTGGCCGCGCAGGCCCTCGAGCGAGTCGAGCAGCGCCGTCTCCTCGCCGCAGATGTACGCGCCCGCACCGGCGTGCACCGTGACGTCGAGGTCGTAGCCCGAGCCGAGCACGTCCTTGCCGAGGTAGCCCGCGGCGTACGCCTCCTCGACCGCGCGCAGCAGGCGGCGGTACACGTGCAGGACCTCGCCGCGCACGTAGATGAAGGCGTGGTTGCAGCCGATCGCGTACGACGTGATCGCGACGCCCTCGATCAGGTGCTGCGGGCTCGCGAGCATGAGCGGGATGTCCTTGCAGGTCCCCGGCTCGGACTCGTCGGCATTGACGACGAGGTAGCGCGGGCCGCCGTCGGGCGGGGGCAGGAAGCCCCACTTCATGCCCGACGGGAACCCGGCGCCGCCGCGCCCGCGCAGGCCCGAGTCCTTGACGGTCGCCACGACCGTCGCGGGGTCCTGCCGCAGGGCGGCGCGCAGGCCCTCATAGCCACCGTGCGCGAGGTACGTCTGCAGGGTCCACGAGCGGTCCGCGTCCCAGATGTCGCTCAGGACGGGCGCGAGGGTGGTCGGCTCGCTCATCAGGACTCCTTGGCCTGCTCGGACTGCTGCTTCTTCTCCTGCGCGGCCGTGGAGGTGTCCGCGGGACCCTCCGGGGTGCGCTGGGCGCTCGACTGCTCGGCGCCGACCTCCGGGGTGCCCGCGGCCTTCGCGGCCTCGGGCGCCGTGCGCGTCGCCGGTGCGCCCGCGGCGGTCCGGGTGCGCGGCGTCGTGCCCGCCGGGCGCTCCGCACCTGCCTTGGGCTCGGGCTCGGTGGTGCCCGGCGTGGCCTCGGGCTGCTTGCCGTCGGTGCCGTCGGCGGCCGCACCGCTCTCCCCCGGGAACGCGGGCGCCGTCCAGCCCCGCTCGCGGGCCAGGCGCGTGCCGCGCACGGTCGCCTCACCCGCGCCCACGCCCTCGTCGGCCCGGCCGTCCGGGAACCCCGCGAGCACGCGCGACATCGCCTTGAACGAGCAGACGCTCGCCGCGCCGCGGGTCGGGGCGACCGGCTCGCCGGCACGCAGCCGGTCGACGGTCTCGACCGCGGTCGCCGGCGTCTGGTTGTCGAAGAACTCCCAGTTGACCATCACGACCGGCGCGTAGTCGCACGCCGCGTTGCACTCGATGCGCTCGAGCGTGACCTTGCCGTCCGGGGTCGTCTCGTCGTGCCCGACCTCGAGGTGCTCGGAGAGCTCCGCCCAGATCGCGTCGCCGCCCATGACGGCGCAGAGCGTGTTGGTGCAGACCCCGACCGTGTACTCGCCGTTGGGCCGGCGCTTGTACTGCGAGTAGAACGTCGCGACCGCGGAGACCTCGGCGGTCGTGAGCGAGAGCATCTGACCGCAGAACGCGATGCCCGCGGGAGAGACGTAGCCGTCCTCGCTCTGCACGAGGTGCAGCATCGGCAGCAGCGCCGAGCGTGCCTGCGGGTAGCGGGCGACGATCTGCTCGGCGTCGGCGGCCAGGCGGGCGAACGTCGCCTCGTCGTACGCCGCGTGCCGGTGCGGCGCACGGGCGCCGGCGCTCACGTCGGCGTGCGTGCTGTTCTCGACGGACATCAGCGGTCCACCCCTCCCAGGACGGGGTCGAGCGAGGCCACCGCGACGACGACGTCGGCGACCTGGCCGCCCTCGCACATGAGCGAGACGGCCTGCAGGTTGGTGAACGAGGGGTCCCGGAAGTGCGCGCGGTACGGCTTCGTGCCGCCGTCCGAGACCAGGTGCACGCCGAGCTCGCCGCGGGGCTGCTCGACGGTCTGGAAGACCTGCCCGGCCGGGACCCGGAAGCCCTCGGTCACGAGCTTGAAGTGGTGAATCAGGGCCTCCATCGAGGTGCCCATGATCTCCCGGATGTGGTCGAGCGAGTTGCCCATGCCGTCCGAGCCGATCGCGAGCTGCGCGGGCCAGGCGACCTTCTTGTCGGCGACCATGACGGGCCCCGGGCCGATCGCCTGGAGACGGTCGAGCGTCTGCTCGACGATCCGCATGGACTGGTAGCACTCCTCCATGCGCAGGACCACGCGCGACCAGGAGTCGGCCTCCGTCGACGTCGGGACCTCGAAGTCGTAGGTCTCGTAGCCGCAGTACGGGGTCGCCTTGCGCACGTCGTACGGCAGGCCGGCGGAGCGGAGCACCGGGCCGGTCACGCCGAGCGCCATGCAGCCCGCGAGGTTGAGGTACCCGACGCCCTTGAGGCGCGCCTGCAGGATCGGGTTGGCCAGCATGAGGTCCTCGAGCTGGCGGAAGTAGTGCCGCATCGTCACGAGCGACTCGCGGATCGTGTCGAGCGCCCCCGGCGGGATGTCCTGCGCGACGCCGCCCGGGCGGATGTACGCGTGGTTCATCCGCAGGCCCGTGATCAGCTCGAAGATCTTGAGGACCTCCTCGCGCGCCGTGAAGCCGACCGTCATGATCGTCGTCGCGCCGAGCTCGTTGCCGCCGGTCGCGAGGCACACGAGGTGCGACGAGATCCGGTTCAGCTCCATCATCAGCACCCGGATCACGGTCGCCCGCTCCGGGACGTCGTCGGTGATGCCGAGCAGCTTCTCGACGGCCAGGCAGTACGCGGCCTCCTGGAACAGCGGGGCCACGTAGTCCATGCGCGTGCAGAACGTGGGGCCCTGGGACCAGGTCCGGAACTCCATGTTCTTCTCGATGCCGGTGTGCAGGTAGCCGATGCCGGCCCGCGCCTCGGTGATCGTCTCGCCGTCGATCTCGAGCATGAGCCGGAGCACGCCGTGCGTCGACGGGTGCTGCGGACCCATGTTGACGACGATGCGCTCCTCGCCGAGGCGTGCGGCCTCCTCGGCGATGTCGGACCAGTCGCCGCCGTTCGCCTCGAACGACGGGATGCCCGTCGTGTCGTCGTCGACGACGTTGCCCGTGGCGCGGGGCTGGGAAGGGGTGTGGGTGGACATCAGCTGTACGACCTCCGCTGGTCCGGGGGCGGCACGGTCGCGCCCTTGTACTCGACCGGGATCCCGCCGAGGGGGTAGTCCTTGCGCTGCGGGTGGCCGGGCCAGTCGTCCGGCATCTCGATGCGTGCAAGCGCGGGGTGACCGTCGAAGACGATCCCGAAGAAGTCCCACGTCTCGCGCTCGTGCCAGTCGTGCGTCGGGTAGACCGACACCGTCGACGGGATGTGCGGGTCCGTGTCGGCGACCGCGACCTCGAGGCGGATCCGGCGGCTGTGGGTGATCGACACGAGGTGGTAGACCGCGTGCAGCTCGCGGCCCGTCTCGTGCGGGTAGTGCACGCCCGAGACCCCGAGGCTCAGCTCGAAGCGCAGGTCCTGGTCGTCCCGCAGCGCCTGGGCCACCTCGGGGAGGTGCGCGCGCGCGACGTGCAGCGTGAGCTCGTCGCGGTCCACGACCACGTACTCGACGGCGTTGGTGAAGCCGGTACCGGACTCGTCGAGGATCTCGGTGAGGACGTCGACGACCTCGTCGAACCAGCCGCCGTACGGCCGCTCGCTCGGCCCCGGGAGCGCGACGGGCAGCACGAGACCGCCGAAGCCCGACGTGTCGCCCGTGCCCTTGACGCCGAACATGCCCTGGCGGACGTCGACGACCTCGAGGGTCGCGCGGTCGGGCGGCAGCGGGTGCTGGGCGACCTTCTCGATCGCGTCGCCGAGCTTGCCCGGGTCGCCGGCAGTGCCTGCGGGGGTCGCGTCGCTCATGCCAGCAGCCCCTTCATGTGCGACGTCGGCGTCGCCTCGAGCGCGGCGGCCTCGGCGGCGGCCGCGGCCTCGCGACGGTTCACGCCGAGCGGCGCGGCCTGGATCTGGTCGTGCAGGGCGAGGATCGCGTTGATCAGCATCTCCGGGCGCGGCGGGCAGCCGGGCAGGTAGATGTCGACCGGCACGACGTGGTCGACGCCCTGGACGATCGCGTAGTTGTTGAACATCCCGCCCGACGACGCGCACACGCCCATCGACAGGACCCACTTGGGCTCGGGCATCTGGTCGTAGACCTGGCGCACGACCGGCGCCATCTTCTGGCTCACGCGGCCCGCGACGATCATGAGGTCGGCCTGGCGCGGCGACGCGCGGAAGACCTCCATGCCGAAGCGGGAGATGTCGTAGCGCGGGGTCCCGGTCGCCATCATCTCGATCGCGCAGCACGCGAGACCGAACGTGACGGGCCAGAGCGACCCCTTGCGGAAGTACCCGACGAGGTTCTCGACCGTCGTCAGCAGGAATCCGGACGGTGCCTCTTCGATGCCCATGTCAGCTCACCCTCAGTCCCACTCGAACCCGCCGCGGCGCCACTCGTACACGAACGGCACCGTGATCAGGACGAGGAATCCCATCATCGCGACGAGCCCGAAGGTCGCGAGCTCCGTGAAGTTGACCGCCCAGGGGTAGAGGAACACCACCTCGATGTCGAAGATGATGAACGTCATGGCCACCAGGTAGTACTTGATCGGGAACCGCCCGCCGCCGATCGCGTGCGGGGTCGGCTCGATGCCGCACTCGTACGCTTCGAGCTTGGCGCGGTTGTAGCGCTTGGGGCCCAGGATCACGCTGGCCCCGACTCCGCCGAGCGCGAGCACGGCGGCGATGCCCATCATCACGAGCAGCGGCGCGTACGGGTTGTTCATCGGTGTGCCCTCCCGGTGGGCGGCATCGTCGTGGTCGTGACGGTCGGGCTGGCGGGGGCGGTCATGCGGCCGGCGCCAGTCGCGTGAGGCCCGAGATGACGCGGTCGACCATGTCGCCGCCGCGCGGCTCGTAGCAGTCCGCGAGCAGCTTGAGCGTGAACCGCATGAGCAGCGGGCGCGGGAGCCCGTAGCGCGTGCAGAGCCGCATGACCTGCGGGTTCTCGATGAGCCGGACGAAGACGCGGCCCAGCGTGTAGTAGCCGCCGAGCTCGTCCTTCATGCGGGTCTGGTACGTCGCGAGCGCGCGCTCCCGGCCCGCGGCGGACCCGCGCGCGGCGGCCTGCACCGCGGCGTCGGCGGCGATCCGCCCGGCCTGGAGCCCGTACGCGATGCCCTCGCCGTTGTACGGGCTGACCATGCCCGCGGAGTCGCCGACGAGCATGAGCCCGTTGCCGTAGAGCGGCCCGCGGTTGAAGCCCATCGGCAGCGCCGCGCCGCGCACGGGGGCGAGCTGGTTCTCGGGCGTGAACTCCCACTCCTCGGGGGCGTTCGCCATCCACTTCGCGAACAGGTCCTTGTAGTCGACCTTCGTCGCGGCGGCCGTCGAGGCGACGCTGCCGAGGCCGACGTTCGCGGTGCCGTCGCCGAGCGAGAAGATCCAGCCGTAGCCGGGCATGAGGTTCGAGCGCCCCGGGGCGCCGTCCCACAGCTCGAGGTGGCTCTCCATCCACGGGTCGTCGTGGCGGGGGGTGCGGAAGTAGGTGCGGACCGCGACCCCCATCGGGCGGTCCATGCGCTTCTCGAGGCCGAGCGACGTCGCGAGCCGGGCGGAGACGCCGTCGGCGGCGATGACGAGGGGCGCGCGGTAGGTGACCTCCTCGCCCGCGCGGCGCCCGGCGTCGTCGACCGGGCGCGCGGTCACGCCGACGACCCGGCCGGTGCGCTCGTCGAGCACGGGACCCGTGACGTTGGTGCGCTCGAGCAGCTTGGCGCCGGCCGCACGCGCGTGGTCGGCGAGCAGGTGGTCGAGGCTCATGCGGCTGCGCGCGAGCCCGTACGACGGGTAGCTCGACAGCTCGGGCCACGGCAGCTCGAGGCGGTGCCCGCCGCCGACGACGCGCAGGCCCTGGTTGCGGATCCAGCCCTGGTCCTCGCGCAGCGAGACGCCCATCGCGGCGAGCTCGGCGACCGCGCGCGGGGTCAGGCCGTCGCCGCAGATCTTGTCCCGGGGGAACGCCGCCTTCTCGAGCAGGAGCACCGACAGACCCGCGGACGCGCAGTAGTACGCGGCGCTGGACCCGGCGGGTCCAGCACCCACGACGATGACGTCAGCGTCATCGTGCCCTGCGTTCATGACGGTCTCGCCTCACTTGTGAAGACGTTCACACACGACTTCCAGCGAGTGTAACCGCGGTCACAGAGCGTGTCTTGGAAGGGTTGCCTCACCTCCCGGCGCACCGCTCCTGCACGCCCCGCACACGGCTCGTGCACGACCTCCGCACGCGCTCGGCAGGCACCCGTGGGCCCCGCCGCGAGCGCTCGGAGAGCCGTCAGGGACGCGTCGCGCGGTGCAGGGCGACGACCCCGCCGGTGAGGTTGCGGTAGGCGACGCCGTCCCAGCCGGCCCGGCGCAGCGTGCGGCCGAGCTCCCGCTGGTCCGGCCACGCGCGGATCGACTCCGCGAGGTACACGTACGCGTCGGGCTCCTTCGACACCGCCCGGGCGACCGGCGGCAGCGCGCGCATGAGGTACTCGGTGTAGACCGTGCGGAAGGGCTTGAGCGTCGGCGTCGAGAACTCGCACACCACGAGCCGCCCGCCCGGGCGCGTCACGCGCAGCATCTCCGCGAGCGCGCCCTCGGTGTCCACGACGTTGCGCAGCCCGAACGAGATCGTCACGGCGTCGAACGACGCGTCCGCGAACGGCAGCTGCGTCGCGTTGCCCGCCACGAAGCCGAGGTCGGGGCGCCGGCGCTTGCCGACCGACAGCATCCCGAACGACAGGTCGCACGGGACGACGCGCACGCCCGCGTCCGCGAGCGGCTCGCTCGACGTGCCGGTGCCCGCCGCGAGGTCCAGGACCGTCTCCCCCGGCTGGGCCGCGAGCGCCGCGAGGGTCGCCCGGCGCCAGGCGCGGTCCTGCCCGAGCGAGATCACGTCGTTCGTCAGGTCGTAGCGGCGCGCGACGGCGTCGAACATCGTCGCGACGTCGCGGGGGTCCTTGTCGAGGCTGGCGCGGGGCATGTGGCCATCGTCTCAGGAGATCCACATGCTGCGGACCGTACCCTGAAGGCGATGACCAGCAGCCTGCCCGACGCCGTCCCGCACCCGCTCGTCGTGCGCACGGTCCCCCTCGACGGGCTCGAGGAGCTCGGCCGCGCACGCCGCGGCGGGGCGGCCGGCGACGCCGCCCGGAGCCGGTACACGACCCCGGACCCGCGCGACCTCGTCGACCTGCTGCCCGCGGACGCCCCGCTCGCCTGGGTGCGCCGGGGCGACGGGCTCGTCGCCTGGGGCGAGGCGCTGCGGTTCGAGGTCGGCGGCGCGGCGCGGTTCACCGACGCCGAGGCGGCCTGGCGCGACGTCCTCGCGCACGCGATCGTGCGCGACGAGGTCGGGCTCCCCGGCACGGGCCCGGTCGCGTTCGGCTCCTTCGCGTTCGACGACGACTCCCCCGCGGGCGGCGTCGTCGTCGTCCCGCGCGTGATCGTCGGACGCCGGGGCGGACGGGCGTGGCTCACGACGATCGAGTCCGGCGGGCGGCTTCGCCCGGCGCCGTCGCTCGACGAGCTCGTCGGCGACCTCGAGCCCGCGCCCTCCCCCGGGAGGGTCGAGTACGGCGACGGCGCGGTGCCCGCCGAGCCGTGGAAGGACGTCGTCGCGCGCGCCGTCGCGGCGATCCGTGCGGGCGAGGTCGACAAGGCCGTGCTCGCCCGCGACGTCTGCGCGCGCACCGAGCACCCGATCGACGCGCGCTGGCCCCTCGGGCGGCTCGCCGAGCGGTACCCGTCGTGCTGGACGTTCTCGGTCGACGGCATGATCGGCGCGACCCCCGAGCTGCTCGTGCGCTCCGAGAAGGGGCTCGTGACGTCGCGCGTGCTGGCCGGCACGATCCGCCGGACCGGCGACGACGCCGCCGACCTCGGGCGCGCCGCGATCCTCGCGCACTCGTCGAAGGACCTCGAGGAGCACGAGTACGCGGTCGCGTCCGTCGGGCACGCGCTCGAGCCGTTCTGCTCGTCGATCAACGTGCCCGACGTGCCGTTCGTGCTGCACCTGCCCAACGTGCTGCACCTCGCGAGCGACGTGACCGGGGTCCTCGTCGGCGGCGCGGAGCCGTCCACCGAGCACCCCACGAGCCTCGCGCTCGCCGCGGCGCTGCACCCGACCGCCGCGGTGTGCGGCACGCCCACGTCCGCGGCGCGCGAGCTCATCGCGCGGATCGAGGGCATGGACCGTGCGCGCTACGCCGGCCCGGTCGGCTGGTTCGGCGGTGACGGCGACGGCGAGTGGGGCATCGCGCTGCGCTCCGCCGCGCTGGACCCGGACGACCCGCACCGCATCCGGCTGTTCGCGGGCTGCGGCATCGTCGCCGCGTCCGACCCGGCCGCCGAGCTCGCGGAGTCGGAGGCGAAGCTCGTGCCGATGCGCGACGCGCTCGCGTCGACCGGGGCACCGACGGACTGAGCCACCCGCAGCCGCCCTGCGGGAACGACGGACGGCCGGCGCCCGAGGGCACCGGCCGTCCGCGTGGGGCGGGACCAGCAGGGGTCCGGTCCTGCCCCGGTCCGGGCGCGCAGGGGGGACGGCGCGCCCGGGGCTCCGTCAGCCGTTCCCCTGCCCGCCGCCCTGGCCCTGCTGCTGCTGCTGCTGGAACCACTCCCAGAGCTGCTCGGGCGTCATGTCCTCGCTGTTCTCGGGGAGCTGCGGCTGCGGGTCCTGGCCCTGGCTCGTCGTGGTCTCCTCGCGGGCCGCGAGCGTCACCTCGACCTCGCGCGCCTGGTCGCCGCGCACGACCGTGAGCGTCGCCTCCGCGCCCGCGGCGCGCTCGCGCACGTACGCGGTCAGGGACTCGGCGCCCGCGACCGGGCGGCCGTCGATCGCCACGATGACGTCCTCCGCGGCCAGCTCGGCCTCGGCGGCGGGCGAGCCCGACGTCACCTCCTGGACGACCGCGCCGCGGCGCGTCACACCGTCCGCGGTCGCCGTGCCGTCGCTCAGCGAGACGCCAAGGAACGCGTGCTCCGCCGTGCCGTCCTCGACGAGCTGGGCGGCGATCTGCTTCGCCAGGTTGACCGGGATCGCGAACCCGAGGCCGATCGAGCCGGACTGGCTCGACAGCGTCGCGATCGACGACGTGATGCCGATGACGCGGCCCTGCGCGTCGAACAGCGGGCCGCCCGAGTTCCCGGGGTTGACCGCGGCGTCGATCTGGATCGCGTTCGTCACGACCGTGTCGGAGCCGCCCTGCTCGGAGGTCGAGACCGGGCGGTCGAGCGCCGAGACGATGCCGGTCGTCGCGGTGTTCGCGAGGCCGAGCGGGTTGCCGACCGCGAGGACCGCCTCGCCGACGGTCACGTCGTCGGAGTCGCCGAACGCCGCGGGCGTGAGGTCGTCCGGGGCGTCGTCGAGGCGGATGACCGCGAGGTCCGTGGTCGGGTCCGTGCCCACGATCGACGCGGGGAAGATGCGGCCGTCCGAGAGCGTGACGCGGAGCTCGCCCTGGCCGGCGCCCGCGACGACGTGGTTGTTCGTCACGATGTTGCCGTCGTCGTCGATGATCACGCCCGAGCCCTGCGAGCCGCCCTGCTGCGTGCTGACCTCGATCGCGACGACCGACTCCTGGACGGCCGCGATGACCGCCTCCCAGTCCGGGTCGTCGGCGTTCGAGCCCTCGACGGGGACCTCGGCGTTGCGCGCCTGGCCGATCGACGTGAGCGACGCCGGGGTCGACGTGTCGTCGTCGTCGAGCGCGTCCGAGACTCCGATGGTGGTGAGCGTCGCGACGAGCGCCGCGGCCACCGCGGCCGCCGCGACGGGCAGCCACATCGGGCGCCCGCGCTCGTGGGTCGCGACGGCGGCCTGCGGTCCGCCGGGGACGCCCGGGCCGCCGTGCTGACCGGGACCGGCGGGCTGACCCGGCGTGCCGTGCTGGGCCTCGTGCGCGGCGCGCAGGTCGGCGGGGGCGGCGGGGTGCGGGGGCAGGAACGGGTTGGTGCGGTGCGGGGCCTGGCCCGCGGCCGGCGCAGAGCCGGGCTGGCCGACGCCGGGCTGGCCGGCACCCGGGGCGTGGCCGGCACCCGGGGCGTGGCCGGGGGC
>NZ_JBFTER010000075.1:0-23774 GCF_047229345.1 Cellulomonas jepli
GGCCACCGCCGCGCCCACGCGCGGCGCCGCCGGTGCGGCGCCGAACGGTGCGGCCGCGGCACGGACCGCCGCCTCCGAGCGTGCGCTCGCGAAGCCGCCCGTCCGGAAGCTCGCGCGCGACCTCGGCATCGACCTCGGCTCGGTCAACCCGACGGGACCGGGCGGCATCGTCACGCGCGAGGACGTCGTCGCCTACCAGGCGAGCGCCCAGCCGCGGGCGCTCGCGACCTACGCCGGAGACGACGCCCCGTGGCTCGCGCAGGGCACCGTGTCCGACGACGGCCGCCAGACGCGCGTCCCGGTCAAGTCGGTGCGCAAGCGGACCGCCGAGGCGATGGTCGCGAGCGCGTTCACCGCACCGCACGTCACGGTCTTCCACACGGTCGACGTCACGCGGACCATGAAGCTCGTCGCCCGGCTGCGCGAGGACCGCGAGTTCACGGACGTGCGGGTCACGCCGCTGCTCGTCGCGGCGAAGGCCCTGATCCTGGCGGTCGACCGGCACCCCGAGATCAACGCGAGCTGGGACGACGCGGCGCAGGAGATCGTCTACAAGCACTACGTGAACCTCGGCATCGCCGCCGCGACGCCGCGCGGGCTCGTCGTCCCGAACATCAAGGACGCGCACCGGATGGGGCTCAAGGAGCTCGCCGTCGGGATCGCCGAGCTCACCGCGACCGCGCGCGCCGGGAAGACCACCCCGACGGACATGAGCGACGGGACCATCACGATCACGAACGTCGGGGTCTTCGGGATCGACACCGGCACCCCGATCCTCAACCCGGGCGAGGCGGCGATACTCGCGTTCGGCGCGATCCGCGAGCAGCCGTGGGTGCACAAGGGCAAGATCCGCGTCCGGCACGTCACGCAGCTCGCGCTGAGCTTCGACCACCGGCTCGTCGACGGCGGGCTCGGGGCGCGCGTGCTCTCGGACGTCGCGAAGGTGCTCGAGGACCCGGCGCAGGGGCTCGTCTGGGGCTGACCGGGCGGGCGTCGGCGGGCGGTGAGCGCTGCCAGCCGGTGCCGGGCACGCACGGGCCGGCCAGCCGTTGCCGGGCACGCACGGACCCGGACGGGCGCTGCCGGGTATGGACGGGCACGCACGGGCGCTGCCGGGCACGGACGCGCGACGAGCGCGTCGCCGCCGCTGGCTAGGGTCGCGGCGGACCCCGCCCGTGGGTCCGGTCAGGGGACGACGATGAGCACGTGGACGGTCCGCCGGGTGACGCCCGCCGACGAGCAGGCGTGGCGCTCGCTGTACCGCGCCTACCGGGAGTTCTACGAGGTGCCCGACGACGAGTCGGCGCTCGACACGGTGTGGGCGTGGGCGCTGGACCCGGCCCACGAGGTCGAGGCGTGGGTCGCCGCCGACGCGGAGGGCCGGCTGGGCGGGCTCGCGCACGTGCGCCGGTTCGCCCGCCCGCTCGCGGCGTCCACCGGCCTGTACCTCGACGACCTCGTGACGCACCCGGACCGCCGGCGCGAGGGCGTCGGCACGGCCGTCCTCGAGCACCTGCAGCGGTACGCCGCCGCGGAGGGGCTCACCGTCGTGCGCTGGATCACCGCGGCCGACAACGCGCGGGCCCGGGCGCTGTACGACCAGCACGCGACGGCGACGCCGTGGGTCACGTACGACCTGGCACCGGCACCCCAGGCAGTGACGCCGACGCCCGACGCCTGAGCCGGACCCGTCCTGCGCCGTGAGGTGGCGGTCGGGTCAGGGCGCGCCGGGTGCACGGGTCCGGGTCGGGTCGCGGGTGCTCGCTCCACGGCTCACCGCCCGGCGAGCAGCACCCGCTCCGCGTCCGAGCCCGTCGGGACGGCGAGCTCGACGCCCGGTCCGCCGAGCACGAGCGAGAGCGTCACCTGCGTCACCCCGCCGTACACGGGGTGCGGCGCTGCGTGCACGCCGCGGATCGCCGAGCGCGCGACGGTCAGCCGGGAGCGTGAGTGGTCCGGGGCCCGGCCGCGCGTCAGCCACGCGCGACGCCCGAGGACCTCGAGCCACCGCTCGTCCTGACCGACGACCGCCCCGTGCAGCGTCGCGGGCGACACCGCGTGCAGCACCTGCGCGAGGGCGTCGGACGCCGCGGGGCGCACGCGCCGGCGCGGGTGCAGCGCGAGGAGCCGTAGCTGCGGCAGGCGCCGGGCCAGCTCGCGGTAGGAGGTGACGAGCCCGACGTCCTCAGGACCGAGCACCGACGGGGCGAGCGGCGGGTCGGTCGGCGGTGCGGGGTCGGGCGACGCGGGGACGGGCGGTGCGGGGACGGACGACGCGGGCCCGTACCCCGTCGGTGGAACCGGGGCGGCAGGCTTCGTGAGCGTGACCCGCGCGCTGCCGGCGAGCTGCGTGGTGCCGTCGTCGTCCACCGTGCGCTCACCCCGCGCCGGGCTCCCGTCGTGCGGGCTGCGGCCGTCGTGCGCGGCGCGGACGGCGTCGACCAGGCGCTGCACCCCGTCCGCCGCGGAGCCGCTGTACCGCAGGGTCAGTGCGCGGCCGTCCTGCGTGAGGAGGTCGAGGCGGGCGTCGAGCATGCTCGTGACGTCGCGCAGCGCGACGACGTCGGCCGGCCGCGACGACCACGTCCGGTACCCGCGCGCGTGGTCGTCGAGCGACGCGGGTGGCTCGCCGGCGTCGGTCAGCGCCTCGAGCCGGGTGAGCACGGTGAGCTCGTCGTGGGCCAGCACGACGAGGTGGTCGTACAGGTCCATGTCGGCGGTCGCGTCGCGGCGGGAGATGTTGCGCGGGACCTTGAGCACGAGGTGCGCGGCATCGAGGTCGAGCGGGTGCGTGCGGAACAGCCGCGGGACGTCCTGCGGGGAGCGGACCTCGTCGATCCGCGGGCCGAACGCGTCGTACTCGGCCGTGCTCGCACCCGTGCCGGTCATGGGTTCCTCAGGGGTCGGCGGGTCGGTCGGGCTCCATCCTGCACCCCGCCCGGCGCGTCCACGGACCGGCGTGCGGCATCCGGGTGAGCGCCGCGGGAGGGAACGCCGCGCCGGGCCGCGGGCACCGTGGTGCTCCGGCAGACTGCGCGCATGGACGCCGCGCTCGTGCCGCTCAGCAAGTTCCTCAGCCTCGTGCTGCGGCACGACCCGGCCCGCGCCGGGCTGACGCTCGACGAGTCGGGCTGGGCGGACGTGGACGCCCTGCTCGCCGGTGCCGTCGCGGCGGGTCTGCCGCTCACGCGCGAGCGGCTCGACGCGGTCGTCGAGCAGAACGAGAAGCGCCGGTTCGCGTTCAGCGAGGACGGGACGCGGATCCGCGCGAGCCAGGGGCACAGCGTCGCGGTCGACCTCGGCCTGGTGCCCGTCGCCGCCCCGGACGTGCTGTTCCACGGGACGGCCGAGCGCACGCTCGACGCGATCCTCGCGACCGGGCTGGAGCCGCGCGGGCGCCAGCACGTGCACCTCTCCGGGGACCGGGACACCGCCGTGGCCGTCGGGCGCCGGCACGGGCGGCCCGTGATCCTGCACGTCGACGCGCGGCGCATGCAGGACGACGGGCTCGTGCTCTACCGGTCGGCGAACGGCGTGTGGCTCGCGGACGCGGTGCCGGCGGCGTACCTGAGCCTCGCGGACGGACGCGCGCCCGCCTGACCGGGCCCCGGCGCAGCACGACGGATCGGGCCGCTCCGTCTCCGGCCGTGCGCGACGGGCGCTCAGGCCGATCCGCCGCGACGCGACGCACGGGGTCGCCGTGCGTCGCGTCCTCACGGATCAGGCGCTCTTGCCGAGCTTCCAGTAGCCGCAGAACGTGACGTTGGCCTTGGGGACGCCGCGCTCGCCGACGAGGTGACGGCGCACCCCGGTCGCGAGCCCCGACTCGCCGACGGCGAACGCGTAGGGCACGCCCGACGGCCAGGACAGCTCGCGGACGTGCTCCAGTGCGCGCGCACCGGGCCGGTCCCCGGGCGCCCGGACGACCCAGTGCACCGCCATGCCCTCGGGCGCGTCGACGTGCTGCGCGTCGTCGGCGTCGGGGATCTCGACGAGCGCGTGCCCGACGGCGTTGCGCGGCAGGTCCCGGAGGATGCCCGCGACCGCAGGCAGACCCGTCTCGTCGGCGACGAGGAGCGTCCAGTCGGCGGGGACCGGCGCCCACCCGCAGCCCTGGTCGATGAGCGCGACCTCGTCGCCCGGGAAGGTCCGCTGCGCCCACGGGCCCGCGACGCCGTCGGTGCCGTGCACCACGAAGTCGATGTCGAGCTCGGGGACCTCGGGTCGGACCTCGCGCACCGTGTAGCTGCGGATCACCGGGCGGGTCGCGCGCGGGAGGGTCAGGTACCGGAGGTAGCCGCGCGTGTCGAGGCGCGAGGGCAGGTTGTCGAGGCGCGCGTGGTCGTCGACGGGCACCGCGAGGCGGAACCACTGGTCGAACCCGCGGCGCTCGAACCGGCGCAGGTCCTCCCCGCCGAGGGTCACGCGGACCACGTGCGGGCTGATCTGCTGCGTGCGCTCGACGTGCGCGGTGACGAGGCCGCTCGGGGCGTGGGTGACGGTGATCGTGGGCACGGGTGTCTCCGGGTGGGTGTCGGGAGGGGGTGTCGGGTCGACGACGCGTCGTCAGCGGGGCGCGGGGGTCGCGGCCGCTGCCGCTGCGCCGGCGGTGAGGAACGCGAGGCGGGCCCGCTTGTCCGGCAGGTCGATCTCCGGGCCGAGCTCGAAGCCCGAGCGGACCATGCGGGCGACGGCACGCTCGTTGCGGACGTCGGGCTCGACGACGAGGCGCCGGGCGCCCGGCTGACCGAGCAGGACGTCGGTGAGGTACCGGAGCAGGTGCGACGTGAAGCCGGGCGCCGGTGCGCTGCCGCGTGAGCCGATCAGCAGGTGCAGCCCGACGTCGCCCGGCTGCACCGGGTAGCACTCGCCGACGGGGTCGTGGTGCGGGTCGTACGTCTGCAGCAGCGCGAGCGGCTCGTCACCGAGCCGCACGACGAACGCGTGGTGCGTCTCGAGGGAGTCGACGTACGCGTACAGCTCGCCGAGCTCCTCGCGGGTGAGGTGACCGAGGCCCCAGAACTCGGTGCCCGGCTGCGTGACCCACGCGTGGATCGTGCCGAGGTCGGCGACCGGGTCGAGCACGGTCGTGCGCAGCAGGCCGAGGGGCTCGACGACGCGCTCGTCGACCGTCGCGCCGCGCGGGCCGGCGAGCAGGCGGACGTGCTCGGCGGGAGGGGCAGCGGCTGCGGCGGTCGCCGGTGCGGGGGCGGACGGGTGTGCGGTGGTCACGCGAGCTCCTCGGGGGTCAGCCGGTCCCAGTCGGTCACGACCTCGACGGTCGACGCGTGGGCCCACAGCGGGTTCTGGTCGGTGAAGTGCGGGCTGCGCGGGTCGCCGCTCGCGCCGAACGGCACGCCCCAGCGGCTGCGCTCGCGGTCGGCGAGGTCCCAGACCCAGCGCGCGACCGAGCCGCGCCACGCCCGGTCGGTGAGCGACGGCGTCGTGCCGGTGCAGCGCACGCAGTCGCCGTCGCCCGCGAGCGGCACGTCGGGGACGGTCGGGCCGGAGCAGCCGGGGACCTCGTCGAGCAGGTGCGACGCGAGCACCCGGTGCCGGTCGCCCCAGGCGCCGTCGACGGCTGTGCTCGCCGCGACCTCCTCGAGCGCCTCGCGGACCTCGTGCGCCGCGTCGATGCCGAGCGCGGCGCCGTCGAGCAGCCGGGGCAGGGCGTCGGCCGCACGCGCGGCGACGGAGAACCAGGGGTCGAGCACGTCGCCGTGCGGGTGCGGGGCGTGCAGCGGCGCGAGCGCGGGGTGCGCGGCGAACCGCCGGACGAGGGCCGAGCGCCACGCGGCGAACGTCGCTGCGGGAACGCTGCACGCGTCCATGTGCCGGTCCCAGGCGAGGAGCCGGGCGCGCACCTGCTCGGCGGCGGGCGTGAGGTCGTCGCTGTGCTCGACCCGCGCGAGCAGGGCGGCGGCCCCGCCGAGCAGCGTGTCGGCGTGGATCGCGCTCATGTCCTCGGGGTCGAGGCGGTCCGCACGTCGCTCGTGCAGCAGGGCGCGGATGCGGTCCGCGCGGTGCGGTGGTGCGTAGGCGAGCCCCAGGTCGACCTCGGCGCGCTCGGGGCGCTCGTTGGCGTCGACGGCGGCGTCCGTCACCTCGACCGGCGGGACCGGACCCAGCCACGGGGCGGGGCGTCCGGCGGGCGTCCACGCGTCCTGCGGGAGGCGCCGCTCGGTGCGCGGGCGGGCGGGGACGCGGCCCACCGTGGCGCTCAGCACCGTGCCGTCCGCGTCGGCCGCGAGCACGCGGTTGACCGGGTCGACCCAGCCGCGGAGCGCCCCGACGACGTCGTGCGCCGTGCGGGCGCGCAGCAGCGGCAGGAGGCTCGCGAAGCCGAGGTCGGCCGTCGCGCGGGCCGGGAACCGGACGCTGTGCACGACGACGCCCTCGGGTGCGGCCGGCTCGTCCGTCGCCCCGCGTACCGGGTCCGTCGTCGCGCCCGTCGCCCCGTCGACCGTCGGACCCGTCGTGCCGTCCGCCGTGCCCGCTGCACGGCCCTCGCGCGTCGTCGGGGTACGGCCGAGCGGCTCCGCGGCGAGCACGACGCCCCGCGCGGTCTCGACGACCTCGACCTCGACGCCCGCCCCGCCGCGCACCGCGACGCGCTCGACGAGCCGCTCGGCAGGTTCCCACCCGTCGGGCCCGAGCGCCTCGGCGTCGTCCCCGCGCAGGCGCACGCGCTCGCGGAACACCTCGACGCCGTGCGCCATCGCGTTCGTGATGCCCCAGGCCGCCGTGCCGGTGTGCCCGAAGTGCTGGACGCCCGGGACGCCGGGGAACGCGAGCCCGACGACGTCGACGCCCGGGCAGGCGAGGCGGACCTGCTGGTAGACGCCGGGCAGCTCGAGCAGGCGGTGCGGGTCGCCGGCCAGGAGCGGGCGGCCGCTCGCGGTGCGGGAGCCGTGCAGCGCCCAGGCGTTGCTGCCCGACGTGGGCACGCCGCCGGCCTCGGTCGGGTCGTCGGGCGCGCTGCCGTCGCGCGGGCCCGTCACGGCGCCCGGCTCCGCGCCCGCGCCCTGCGCCTCGGCGGGGTCGGCGCCGCCCAGGACGGCCAGCCCGGTGGCGCCGAGGGTCCGCGCGACGTGCGCGTTCCACAGCACCCGTGGGAACGTCGAGAACAGCGCGTGCGCGACGAGCATCACGCCGAGCGGCGCCCACGCCGGCCACGGCTCGCGCGGGGTCGTCGACCCGAACCGCTCGTCGAGCGCCGCGAGCTCGACCGGGCGCGGCGCGGCGTCGAGCCCCGCGTCCACGCCGCGCACGTAGGCGTCGACCCAGGCGCGCACGTCGTCGTCGAGCGCGTCGTACGCGCGCCGCGCGGTGTCGGCGAGCCGGGCCTGCCGCGCGAACCGGTCCCACGCGAGCCCGGCCGGGCCGATGCGTTCCGCGAGCCGGCCCTCGGCGCGCCACCGGTCGACCTCGATCTGCCAGCCGCGGTCGAGCGCGGTGACCCGGCCCTGCGCCTCGGCGAGCTCGAGGTGGTCGGCGGCGCGCACGTGGGGGACCCCCCACGCGTCGCGGAACAGCTCGGCGGTCATGACGCGGCGACCACCACGTCGCGCGCGATCGGGTTCGCGAGCGTCCCGGCGTAGATGAGCGAGCCCGACTGGTCGGTCAGGTCGACCATCTGCAGCGTGTTGCGGAGCTGGAGCCGGTTCAGGCACGAGTGCGCGAACCGCGGCGCGCGCAGGTCGACGCCGCTCGTGAGGCCGGGGTGGTCGGCGGCGTGCCGGTCGACGCACTCGCCGACGAGCGCCCAGAACTCGGCCTCGGGCAGCACGCCGTCCGCGTCGAGAATTGCGGCGAGGTGCCGGAAGAACCCGTCGAACACGTCGGTGAAGATCGCGAGCGCCTTCTCGTCGTCGTCGACGACCGCACGCACGCGCGCCACGTCCGCGGGCAGCGGACGGTCGCTGAGCACGGCGATCTCCTCGCCGATGTCCTTCATGAACGCGCCGGCGACCGCGTGGCCGTCGAGCACGAGGATCAGGTTCTCCCCGTGCGGCATGAACGCGAGGTCGTGCGCGCGCAGGCAGTGCACGAGCGGACGCAGGTACGCGTGCAGGTACCGGCGGACCCACTCGTGCGGGGCGAGGCCCGACGCGCCGACGAGGGCCGTGACGAACGCGTCCCCGGCGGCGTCGCGGTGCAGCAGCGAGGCCATGGTCGCGAGGCGCTGACCCGGCTCGACGCGCGGCACCGGGCTCTCCCGCCACAGCGCGGCGAGCATCTTGCGGTGCGCGCTCGGCTGCGCGGTGCGGTGGTAGACGTCGCCGGTGTAGCCGATCGACACGTGCTCGCGCAGCACCCGGAACCCGGCCTCGACGAGCGTCGGGTCGCCCGCGACGAGCTCGGCGACCCAGTCGTTGATCGCCGGGGTCGCGCGCATGTACGCGGGGGACAGGCCGCGCAGGAACCCCATGTTCTGGATCGCGAGCGCGACCTTGACGTAGTCCCGGTCGGGGCGCGAGCGGTTGAGCAGCGTGCGGATCGACTGCTGCGCCTGGTACTCGTCGTCGCCCTCGCCGAGCAGCACGAGGTCGCGGCGCGCGACGTCGGCCGCGAACGTGATCGCGACGCGGTGCTCCCACTGCCACGGGTGCACGGGCAGGTAGCGGTAGTCCGCCGGGTCGAGCCCCACGGTGCGCAGGTGCGCCGCGAACCGGCCGAGCGTGGCGACGCCGAGCTCGGCGCGGTAGAACGCGTCCTCGTCGACCCCGGCGCCGAGCGCGAGGTGGCTCGACGCCCGCCGCACCGCGAGCCACACGAGCCGCACGGGCGCCGCGGCCTCGGGCGAGTACGCCGCGTGCTCCCCGACCCCGAAGCCGATGCGCCCGTTGTTCGCGACGAAGCCCGGGTGCCCCTCGGTCATCGCGCGCTCGACGGTCGCGAGGTCGGCGCCGAGCAGCTCGGCGACCGCCGGACCGCCGTGGTGCGCCTTGTACGCGGCGCTCGCGAGCGTCGACGAGAGCTCCTCGAGGTACACCGCGAGCAGCGCGTCGGGGATCTCGAGCAGCGGCTGGAGCTCCAGCACGAGGTCGAGCGCGTCGAGGGGCGCGGGCCCGCCGTCGACGTCCCGCGTCAACGACGCCTCGTCGACCGTCCAGTGCTCGAGCGCGGTGCGGCGCGCGCGGAAGCGGTAGACGACACGGCCGCCGTCGAGCGTCACGCGGTACGTCCCGCCCGCCCGGTCGGGCACGGGTGCGAGGAGGCGCTCGTGGGAGAACTCCGCGAGCGCCTTCGCGACGAGGTGGCGGTGCGCGACGGCCATCGGCTCCGGGCGCAGGTGCGCCGCGGGATCGAGGCGGTGGGTGGGTGCTGCGGCGGACGGGCTCGTCGGTGTCGGCGTGGTCGTGTCGGTGAGGGTCATGCGGCGCTCCGTCCGAGGGGGCTGGCGTCGAAGTCGGCGCGCGTGCACACGGCGAGGTGCGCGCGCTTGCCGGGCAGCTCGAGCTCGCGCAGCACGCGGAAGCCGGCCGCGGCGTTCTTCGCGGCGATGCGGGTGTTGGTCACGTCGGGCTCGACGACGACGCGGGTCGCCCCGAGGCGGTCGAAGCAGAAGCGCACGGTCGCGGCCATGACCGCCGACGTGAGCCCGTGCACGGGGGCGTCCCCGGGCGGCGCGACGAGCAGGTGCATGCCGAGGTCGCCGGGCTCGACCTCGGGCACGTCGGCGAGCAGCAGGCACGCGGGGTCGTAGGTCTCGACGAGGAACGTCGGGACGTCGTCGACCCGCCCGAACCACGCGTTCTGGTACGGGTCGGCCGAGACGCCCGCGAGGTAGTCCCGCACGTCGCCCGGGGACAGGTGCGTCATCTGCCAGAACGCCGACGCCGGGTGGGCCAGCCACCCGTGCACGACGGCCGCGTCCGCCGCGGCGTCGACGCGGGCGAGGCTCAGGTGCCCGACGGGGGACGGGGGAGCGGTCCACGGGCCGCGCGCGGGTGCGGCACCGGTCGCCACGGGTGCCGTGCTCGGTGCAGCCCCGGCCGTGCTCGTCGACCCGTTCACCGGGCGCCCGCCGCGTGCTCGACCCGGCGTGCGTCGCCCGGCACCCCGAACTCCTGGAACGCGATGCGCCGCTCGACGGGGTACACCTCGCGCCCGGTGATCGACGCGAGGATCGACGAGTTCCGCCAGGCCCCGAACCCGAGGTCCGGAGCGGTGAGGCCGTGCGTGTGCTCCTCGGCGTTCTGCACGAACACGCGCCCGTGCCCGCCGTCGACCGTGTAGTCGCGCGCGACGGCGAACCGCCCGTCGGGGTCCCAGTCGAGCCGGTCGCGCACGCCGAGCACGAACTCGGGGACCTGCGCGGCGTACCCCGTCGCGAGCACGAGCGCCGAGGTCCGCCGCTCGTGCACCTCGTCGAGCTGCGCGTGCCGCAGGCGCAGCACGTACTCGCCCGTGGCGTCGTCGCGGTCGGCGGCGAGCAGCTCGGTGTCGGTGAGCAGGGTCGTCGGCACCGGGCCGTCGAGGCTCAGCCGGTAGAGCGTGTCGTAGATCTCGTCGATCAGCGGGCCGCTGATGCCCTTGTACAGCGACCGCTGATCGCGGCCGAGCGCGCGCCGCTGCTCGTGCGGGAGCCCGTGGAAGTGGTCGGTGTACTCGGGCGAGGTCAGCTCGAGCGTGAGCTTGGTGTACTCCATCGGGAAGAACCGCGGCGAGCGCGTGACCCAGTCGAGCCGCGCGTCGCGCCCCGGGAGCGTCCCGAGCAGGTCCCGGTACACCTCCGCCGCCGACTGCCCGCTGCCGATCACCGTGACCGACGGCGCGGCGGCGAGGCGCTCGCGGTGCGGCAGGTAGTCGGCGCTGTGCACGGCGAGGCCACCCGCCGGGTCGCCCGTGCCGCCCGGGGTGCCCGAGCCGTCGGGCCCGAGGAGCCCGCGCAGCGCGGCCGGCACGACCGGCGAGGTCCCGGTGCCGAGCACGACGTGGCGCGCGCGGTAGGTCTCCTCGGTGCCGGCCGTGCTCGCGGGCCCGCCCCGCACCGCCCGGACCAGCCACAGGTCGGCGTCGTCCGGGTCGACCTCGAGCGCGACGACGCGACGGCCCCAGCGCAGCGAGTCGAGCTGCGCGGCGGCCCACCGGCAGTACGCGTCGTACTCGGCGCGCAGCGGGTAGAAGCTCTCGCGGATGTAGAACGCGTACAGCCGGCCCGTGGCCTTGAGGTAGCTGAGGAACGAGTACGGCGACGTCGGGTCGGCCATCGTGACGAGGTCCGCGAGGAACGGGACCTGGATCGTCGCGCCGTCGATCATCATGCCGGGGTGCCAGCGGAACTCGTCGGCCGCGTCGAGGAACACCGCGTCGAGGTCGAGCGGCGCGGTCAGGCACGCGAGCCCGAGGTTGAACGGGCCGATGCCGATGCCGACGACGTCGTGCACGTGCCCACCGCCCGCCGCGCTCGCGTTCGTCGCGCCGAGCCCACCCGTCGCCCTCGCGCCGCTCACCACGCGAGCGCCCCGTCGAGGTCGCCGTCGAGCACCGCGTCGAGCTCGCGGTCCAGGCCGGTCGCGAGCTCGCGCCCGGCGTCGAGCGCCGCGGCGGCGTCGCGCACCGCACCCAGCACGCGCCGGACGTCATCGACGGTCGAGTCGGGGTTGAGCAGCGTGAGCTTGAGGCAGGCCCGGCCGTCGACGACGGTCTTCGCGACGATCGTGCGGCCCGAGTCGAACAGCGCGCGGCGCACGAGCGGGACGAGCGCGTCGGCCCGGGCGTCGGGCACGCCGGGCGGCTGGTAGCGGAACAGCACCGTGCTGAGCTGCGACCGGCCCACGAGGCGCAGGTCGGGGTCGTGCTCGACGAGGTCGTGCGCGGCGGCGGCGAGGTCGACGACCGCGTCGAACATCTCGCCGAGGCGGTCCGCGCCGAGCGCGCGGAGCGTGACCCAGAGCTTGAGCGCGTCGAACCGGCGCGTCGTCTGCAGCGACTTGTCGACCTGGTTGGGCTCGCCGCTGCCCTCGGGGTTGAGGTAGTCCGCGTACCAGGCGACGGGCGCGAGGTCCGCACCGTGGCGCACGACGAGCGCGCTCGACGAGACGGGCTGGAAGAAGCTCTTGTGGTAGTCGACGGTCACGGACCGGGCACGCTCGATGCCGTCGAGCAGGTGCCGCCGCGTGGGCGAGACGAGCAGCCCGCACCCGTAGGCCGCGTCGACGTGCAGCCAGACCCCGGCCGCGTCGCACGCGTCCGCGATCGGGCCGAGCGGGTCGATGCAGCCCCGGTCGGTCGTGCCGGCGGTCGCGACGACGCACATGGGCACCCGCCCGGCGGCACGCGCGGCGTCGAGCGTCGCGGCGAGGACGTCGGGGCGCATCCGGCCGAGCTCGTCCGTCGCGACGCCGATCACCGCGTCGTCGCCGAGGCCGAGCAGGCGCGCGGACTTCTGCACGCTGAAGTGGCTCGACGCGGTCGCGAGGACGACGAGCCGGTCGAGCGTCGGCGCGGTCGCGGCACCCGCCAGCTCCCCGGTGAGGACGCCCGGCCCGGCGAGCGCGTGGTCGCGGGCGATCAGCAGCGCCTGGAGGTTCGACTGCGTGCCGCCCGAGGTGAAGATGCCGTCGCCCTCGGCGAAGCCGATCCGGGCCGCCGTCCACGCGACGAGCCGGCGCTCCATGAGCGTCCCGGCGGTCGACTGGTCGTAGGTGTCGAGCGAGGCGTTGACCGCGGCGACGACCGCCTCCGCGGCAACCGCGGGGAGCGCGACCGGGCAGTTGAGGTGCGCGGCGTAGTCGGGGTGGTGGAACCAGACGGCGTTCCGCACGAAGAGCTCGTCGACCTCGCGCAGCGCGGCGGCGGTGCCCCGGCCCGGTCCGTCGAGGTCGACGGCGTCGACGAGCGCGCCCAGCTCGTGGCGGCTCGCGCCCGAGAAGGGCTGACGGGTCTCACGGAAGCGGTCCGCGAGGCGGTCGACCGTCTCCCGCATCATCGCGGTGTAGTGGTCGGCGGTCGCGGAGGACAGCAGCTCGTGCACGCGGAGGCTCCCGGTGAGGTGAGGCGATCAAGGGCAGGTGAGGCCCTGGGGTTGGTGAGGCTCCCCTAAGTAAGGCTCGCCTAAACTAGCGCACGAACGGGTGACGTCAACCCACGCGTCCGACCGCCGGCCCGCGCGGGGGTCGGGGCGTCGTGCCGGCACCGCTCGGGTCCCCGGTCCGCGGCGCGGCACGTCCGGTGACCGACGCCGACCGGCACGAAGGGCGACCTGACGTGCGAATTCACCTGTCCGCGACGGTCCCGGCCGATACCCTGCTCCCGCCCTGAACTCCGGCGCGCAGACCGGCACCGGGCACCGCGGACACCCCGCGCCGACCGTGAAGGCTCCCGTGAACGAGACCGAAGCACCCGCAGCCCTGCCGCGCCCGCTCGCCGCGCACCCCCGACCGCACCACGCCGCCCGCGTCACCGCCGCCGCGCTGCTGGCTGCGTCCCTGTGCTGGCCCGCCGGTGCGGCGCACGCGCTCGACACCCCGGCGGAGGCCCCGCTCGCCGTCGAGGCGGCTCCCGTCGAGGCGACCGCGCCGACCCCGGAGCCCGGCGACGCCACCGCGCCCACGGCGGCTCCCGAGGCCGGCGAGCCCGCCGGCACGGACCCCGAGCCGACCGACGCCGCGGAGCCCGCCGCGACGCCCGAGGTCACCCCGGCGGCTCCCACGCCGGCAGCCCCGGCACCGGACGCCGGGTCCGCCGCGGTCGCAGCCGCGGCCGCCACCGGGTCCCTCTCCGGGCGCGTGCTCGACGCCGCCGGCGCACCCCTGGCCGGCGTCCAGGTGCTCCTGAGCGGCGTGCAGCCCGGGTCCTTCCCGGTGACCGCTGCCGACGGGACCTGGACGGTCGGCGGGCTCGCCGCCGGCAGCTACCGCGTCTGGTTCCAGCGCCCCGGGCAGCCGTACCTGCTGCACTGGGACGGCACCCCGTACGGCGCGTTCGGCGAGCAGTCCTCCGTGACGCTCGCCGAGGGCGAGGCGCGCGGCGGTGTCGACATCCAGTTCAGCGACAACACGGTCACCGGCAGCGTGACCTCGGGCGGCGCACCGGTCGCCGGGGCCGCCGTCGAGCTGCGCCGCGGCCCGGGGACCGACGGGCCCGCGCGCACGGTCACGACCGGCGCCGACGGGACCTGGACCGTCGGCTGGCTGCCGCCGGGCTCGTACAAGGTCCGCGTCGTCCCGCCGGCCGGCTCGGGGCTCGCGTCCGTGTGGTGGCAGCGCGTCGGGAACGTCTTCGGCACCGTCGACCTCACGGGCACGACGGGGACGCGCACCGGGGTCGACGTCGACCTGCCGGGGGAGTCGACGCTCGCCGGCCGGGTCGTCGACGGCGCCGGTCAGCCGGTCGCCGGTGCCCCGGTCGCGCTGTGGGGCGAGCGCCGCCAGCCCGCCGTCGTCGCACGGACGACGACGGGCGCCGACGGCACCTACGCCTTCGAGGGCCTCGGGGCCGGGATGTACACGGTGCAGGTCGCCCCGCCCGCCGGCTCGATGGTCGTCCCCGCCTTCCTCGGCGGCACGCTCGCGCTCCCCGGCACCCCCTGGGTGACGCTCGGCGCCCAGGAGGACGCCCGCGTGGCGGACCTCGTGCACCAGGTGGGCGGCACGCTCGCGGGCTCCGTGGTGGCCGACAGGGAGTGGGGCGCAGCGGGTCTCGTCGTCGAGGTCGTCGCCCCCGACGAGTCGGTCGTGACGCACTTCCTCGCGCGGGAGAACGGCGACATCGACTTCTCGACCGTGACGGCGATCCCCGCGGGCACCTACCGGATCCGTGCCTCGGTCACCGGCTTCACGTACTACTGGGTGGGCGGCAACAGCTTCGCCACCGCGCAGGTGATCGAGCTGCGTGCCGGAGCCGCGGTCTCCGACCTGCGGCTCGTCCTGGACAACGCCCACCTGAGCGCGCCGCCGGCGCCGGACCCCGGGTCGCTCGGTGCCGCCGACCGCGGGCCGCTCGGCGCTCTCGCGCCGGTCGTCGCGGGCTCGACGGTCACGCTCACGGGGCTGACCCCGGGCGACCTCGTGTACGTCTGGCTCGGGTCCGCGCCCGCGGGCCTCGGGTACCACGACGTCGCGGCCGACGGCACCGTGCGCGTCACCGTCCCCGCGGGGACCGCGACCGGTACCCAGCGCCTGGTCGTCGTGGACGGGGCGGGGAACGTCCTCGGGTGGACCGACGTGACGGTCCTCGCGACGGCTCCCGCCGCGAGCCGCTCCGGTGCGCGCGGGGCCCTCGCGGCGACCGGTCTCGAGGCGGGCGAGCTCGGTGGCATCGCGCTCGCGGCCGTGCTCGTGGGCGGCGCCCTCGTGGTGCTGCGGCGCCGGTCCGCCGCCTGACCCACCTCCGGCCCACCGGCCGGACCGATTCGCCCGGAGCCCCCGTCCCGCGTGGACGGGGGCTCCGGGCGTCGTGCGTCGTGGAGGAGGGCCGAGGCGCGGGCGGACCGTCCCGCGCTGCGGATGTCGGTGGTCCCTGTGATCCTGTCGACGGTCCGGTGCGCGCGTCGAGTGCTCAGAACGTCGTGGTCGTGCCGATGGGTGGGGCGTCAGGAAAGGTCGTCCGAGCGGAGGGACGCACGTGCGTCGGGTCGTCGCCGCGGTCAGGCGCGTCCTCGTCGTGCCCGAGCCCGACCTCGTGCACCGCAGCCGCGCGTCCCTCGTGGTCGCCGTCGGCACGGGCCTCGGGATCCTCGCGCTGCTGCTCACGCCGGTCGTGACCGTGCTCCCGTACGCCTCGGCGACGGTCGTGACGCTGCTCGCCGCGTCGGCGCTGAGCTTCACCGCGGCCTTCGTCGCGCGGCGCGGGCACCTCGGGGTGGCGACCGCGATCCTCATCGTGCAGCTCCTCGGCGTGCTCGTCGTGCCGTCGGTGCACGGCCGCGACGGCAGCTACTCGCCGCTGTTCATGGCCGTGTTCGTGACGATCGCCGGTGCGCTCGTGCGCGCCCGGTGGGTCCCGGTGGTGCTGCTCGCCGCGATCGCCGAGGGCGTGGTGCTCGCGCGGGCGTTCGACTGGCGGCTGGCCGCGATCACGCCCGACCAGCTCGCCGTCTACTGCGTCGCGATCGCGTGCGTCACCGCGCTGACCGCGGTCGTGCAGCGGGCCGCGATGGACTCCGCGCTCACGTCGGCCGTCGACCAGAAGGTCCGGGCCGAGGAGCTCGCCCGGCACCTCGCGGAGGTCAACAAGGACCTCGAGTCGCGGGTCTCGGCGCGCACCGAGGAGCTCGAGGAGGCGCTCAGCCGCTCGCACGAGCTGGCCGCGCAGCTGCGGGTGCTGTCCCGGCGCGACCCCCTGACCGGCCTCAACAACCGACGCGCGCTCGACGAGGCGATGCTGCACCTCGCGGCGACGCCCGACGCGGTCGGCCTCGCGGTCGCCGTCCTCGACATCGACGACTTCAAGGGTGTCAACGACCGGTTCGGGCACCCCGTCGGCGACCTCGTGCTGCGCGAGGTCGCCCGCACCCTGCAGACGCTCGGCCGGGCCGACGACGTCGTCGCGCGCGTCGGCGGCGAGGAGTTCGTCGTCGCGATGCCGTCGACCTCCGCCGAGGACGCGCTCGCGCTGTGCGAGCGGATCCGCGCCGGGGCTGCCGCGCTCGACCTGGGCAGCCGCGCGCCCGGGCTCGCCGTCACCGTGAGCATCGGCGTGACGCACACGGACCGGCCGACCGACCCCGAGGAGCTCGTGGGCGTCGCCGACCGGCTGCTCTACCTCGCGAAGGTCGGCGGCAAGAACCGCGTCGTGGCGGACGGCGAGCAGCTCCGGACGATCGCCCGCGCCTGACGGGCCCCGACGGGCTCAGTCGCCCGGCCGGTCTCCCTGACCGTCGCGCAGCGCGTCCCGGGGCGTCGGTCCCGTCGCGTCTCTGGCACCGGACGCCGGAGCCGTCGTCGCGTGAGCAGCCACCGGCGCCGTCCCACCCGGCGCCGTCGCACCCGGCGCCGTCGCACCCGAGGCTGCCGCCGCCGCGTCGGCCGCCGCCGCGTCCGCCGCGGCCTCGTCCTCGAGCCGGCCCTGGATGCCCGAGACGTTGCGCAGCGGCAGCTCGGGGAGCAGCACCGTGAGGATCACGCCGAGGACCATGACCGCCGCCGCGATGAGCAGGACGGTGCTGATCGACTCGGAGAAGCCGTCGAGGAACGGCCGGGCGAGCCGCGGGTCGAGGGCGTTGATGAACGAGGAGTCGTCGAGCGACGGCATGCCGCCGCCCCCGCCCTGCGCCATGTCGAGCACCGGCGCGTTCGCCGGGTCCGCGACGACCGCCGGGTCGGCGAGCGCCGCCTGGAAGTCGGGCGTGCGGGCGAGGCTCGTGAACGCGGCGCGGATGTTCTCCCCGACCGTCGAGAACAGGATCGACAGGAACACCGCGGTCCCCAGCGTCCCGCCGACCTGCCGGAAGAACAGCGACGACGACGTGGCGACGCCCATGTCCTGCACCGGGACGGCGTTCTGCACCGCGAGCACGAGCGGCTGCATCGTGAAGCCGAGCCCGAGCCCGAACACGATCGAGTCGGCGAACACCTCGACGAGCGCGGTGTCGGGGGTCAGGCGCGAGAACATCAGCGCACCGACGCCCATGAGCACGGTGCCGATGACGGGGAACCACTTGTAGCGCCCGGTCCGCGAGGTCAGCTGCCCGGTGATGATCGAGCCGGCCATGATGCCGAGCGTGAAGGGGATGAGCGTGAGGCCGGCCTGGGTCGGGCTCAGGCCCTTGACGATCTGGAGGTACAGCGGGAGCGTCGCGAGCCCGCCGAACATCCCGAGCCCGATGACGACGTTCGCGCCGGCGCCGACCGAGAACGTCCGGTTGCGGAACAGGTGCAGCGGCAGCAGCGCGTCCTTCTTGGCGACGACCTCCGCGAGCACGAACAGCCCGAGCCCGACGAGCCCGACGGTGTAGCAGAGCAGCGCGCGCGACGACGTCCAGCCCCACTCACGGCCCTGCTCGGCGACGAGCAGCAGCGGCACGAGCCCCATGACGAGCATGAGGGCACCGGGCCAGTCGATGCGGTGCCGGACGCGGCGCACGGGCGGCAGGTGCAGGACGCGCGCGACGACGACGATCGCGAGGGCCCCGAGCGGCACGTTGACGAGGAAGATCCAGCGCCAGCCGTCGATCCCGAGGATCGTGTCCGCCCCGGCGAAGAACCCGCCGATGACCGGCCCGATGACCGACGACGTGCCCCACACGGCGAGGAAGTACGCCTGGTAGCGCGCGCGCTCACGCGGCGGGACGAGGTCCCCGAGGATCGTGATCGCGAGCGCCATGAGACCGCCCGCGCCGAGGCCCTGCACCCCGCGGTAGATCGCGAGCTGGTACATCGAGTCGGCCGTGCCGCACAGCAGCGAGCCCACGACGAACAGGCTGATCGCGAGGAGGTAGAACGGCTTGCGCCCGTAGATGTCGGAGAGCTTGCCGTACAGCGGCGTCGTGATGGTCGACGCCATGAGGTACGCGGTCGTGACCCACGCCTGGAGCGACAGGCCGTTCAGGTCGTCGCCGATCGTGCGGATCGACGTCGCGACGATCGTCTGGTCGAGGGCACCGAGGAACATGCCGAGCATGAGCCCCGCGAGGATCGTGACGATCTCGCGGTGCGTGGGGCCGGATGCCGGTGCGGCCGCCGTGGCGGGCGGCGCGACACGGGGGGGCTGGGGTCGTGGACAACGCGGGCCTCTCGGAGGGGCGGAGTGCGGGGGGCCCGGACGGTCGGTCCGGGGAGGGTGCAGGCGTCGGCCAGGTCCAGCCGTCGACGCAACTGGTTGCTTCACGACACTATTCCCGGAGCGCCGCCTCGGCCTCCCGGAGGTGAGCGGCGGACGCGCGCCCGTCGGGTCCCGGGCTGCGCGCCGCCGGCCGGCCGCGGTCCCTCGACGGCGCGCGCGACGACGGGACCGTCCGGTCCGGTCCGCCGCTGCCCCTCGCAGGCGTCAGTCGACGGGCACGTCGTCGCGGTCCGCGAAGCCGGGGAGGCCCGGGGGCCAGTAGTCGACCGGTGCGGGTGCCGGTGCGGGCAGCGGGAGGGCAGCGCTGCCGAGGCCGCCGACGAGGGCGGCGACCATGCGCCGACGCCGGGGGGCGATGCGCTCGGGCGCGAAGCTGGTGACCTCGCCGATCGCCGCCACCCAGTCGTTGAGGTCGTTCCAGGTGGCGTCGGCGCGCAGGGCTCCGCCGGCGTGGAGCCGGGCGACGAGCTGCTCGCCGCGTGCGGCGCCGGCCCGGCTGAGCCGCACGTCCGACGGTGTCGGGGTGAACAGGCCCGCGGTGGCCGTGAGCACGGCGTGCAGGTCCGCGTCGACCACGTCGGTCAGGAACTGCAGCAGGACCGTCCCTGCGCCGACGCCCTCGTCGAGTGCGTCGTGAGCCTCCTCGATGAGCGTCACGAACCGGCGGGTGACGTCTTCCGCCACGGCTCGGAGCAGCAGCTCCTTGCTCGCGTAGCGCCGGTACAGGGCCGACTTGCCGACACCGGCGGCGGCGGCCACCTCGGCGACCGGCGCCCGAGGGTCGCGGGTGAAGACGGCTCGCGCGGCGTCGAAGATGCGGCTGTCGTTCACGGCGGCCTCGCGGGCGCGACCACCGCGGCGCGGCGTGGTCTGGGGCACGGGACGACACTACCCCCTTGAACGGAACGCTCCGGTCCGTTAGCGTCGAGGAAACGGACCAAAGCGGTCCGTTCGATGGACGGAGAACGACATGGGAACGCTGCTGGTCGTGGAGAACGTGTCGCTGGACGGGGTGGATCTCGCCGTCGAGGGCGCCACGGTCTCGCCGAAGGGCGCCGTCACCGCGACCTACCGGGTGCTCCGCGACGTACCTGCACGCGCCTGACGACCGCCGACGGTGTCACGTCCCGAGGAGAGAACGATGCCGCACGTCCACTCAGCCGACGGCACGGTGATCGGCTACGACCGGCTCAGCGACGACGGGCCCGCACTCGTGCTCGTCGGGGGCGGCCTCGACGACGGCGCGGAGAACCGTCCCCTCGGCGAGCACCTGGCCGACCGGTTCGCCGTGGTGACCTACCGGCGGCGCGGCCGCGGCGACAGCGGCGACAGCCGGCCCTACGCCGTCGGGCGGGAGGTCGACGACCTCGCCGCGGTGATCGACGCAGCCGGAGGGCGGGCGCACCTGTTCGGGGCGTCGACCGGAGGGGCGCTCGCTCTCGAGGCGGCGGCCGCGGGGCTCCCCGTCGACCGGATCGCCGTCCACGAGGTGCCGTACCAGGTGGACGACGCGATGGTCTCCGCCTGGCAGGCGTACCGGCGCCAGCTCGACGTCGTGCTCGACGCCGGCGACGTCGACGAGGCGCTGCGGCTGTTCATGCGGCTCGCCGGCTCCACCGAGCAGGACATCGCGGGCGCGGAGGCGGCCCCCGTGTGGCCCGCCCTCCGTGCGCTGGCGCCGACGCTGCGGTATGACGCCGCATGCCTCGGCGACGGCCCGCCGCCCGCGCACCGGCTCGCGCGGGTGCGGCAGCCGGTGCTCCTGACGACCGGCATCGCGATCGACCCGCACATGACCGGGCTCCCCGTGGACTTCTTCGGTGCGGCGGCGGACGCGGCCGTGCTGGCCGACGCCCGGCGCCACACCCTCGAGGTCGAGGGCCACGTGGCCGACCCTGCCGTGCTGGGCCCCGTCGTCGAGGCGTTCCTCACCGGCTGACCGCACGACCCCGCGTCCCCGTGCCTACCGGATGACCCGGACCTCCTGGGGCCAGCCGCACCCCTCGGCGACCCTGCCCGCCCACATCCTGGCGGTCTCCACGTCGGGCACGTCGATGATCGTGATGCCGCCCAGGTACTCGGTGGTCTCGGTGTAGGGGCCGTTGGTGATCGCCAGGGTCCCGCTCGTCGCGTCGGCGCTGAACGCGTCGGCCAGGTCCTCCTCGAGCCCGCCGGCGAAGACCAGCACCCCGGCCGCCTCCATCTCACGGACGACCGCCGTGCTGGGCTCCACGCGGCTCTGGAACCACTCGGCCGGGTGGTCACCGACCCACTGCTGGTGGAAGTAGATGGCGTACTGCGTCATGTCGCTCCTCCTGTGGGCCGCCCCGTGCGGCCCGTCACCACACTGACGGACGGGCCGCGCCGGAATCGACAGGCGCGTCGGGCCGACGTGCCCCCTCGGCGTCGGGCGCGCCCTGGGCGGCGAGCTCGACGGCCAGCTCCATGCAGCGCAGGCGGGCGGGGGAGAGGTCGTAGGGCATCATCCCGACGGCGCGGGCGGCGCTCACGCGAGCGTGCCCCCGGCCCGAGCCCTGGCCGGTCTCGTCCTCGGCGGACGCGGGGTGCAGGGCCTCCCAGGCGTCGAGGAGCTCGTCGTCACGCTGCGCCAGGCCGGAGTCCTCGAGGACGGCGTCCAGCGCCAGCTCGAAGGCGTGGCGTTCGGCCGCCACCTGTGCCACGCGGGGGTCGTCGACGGCGACCGTGTCGTCGAGCGCCTCCTCGGCGGCGTCGACGCGGTCGGACGCCTCCCGCAGACCCGGGTGGGTGGCCACGGCGATGGAGCGCGAGGCATGGACGGCCGCACCCAGCGGGCCGAAGATCCGCTCGATGACCAGCAGGTCGTCCAGGTCGGCCTGGCGCAGGGAGCCCTCGGGCAGGTCGTCGAGGCGGTCGGTCACGAAGTCGGACAGCAGCCCCATCCTGCTGCCGCGGGTGCGCATGCGCTGCACCGCGGCCCGCTGGCGCCGCAGCTCCGCCTCCTGGGCGGCGAGTGTTCCCTCCAGCCGTTCCAGGATGCCCGCGACGTCGTGGTCGCTGTCGGCGCCGGCAGGAGGCGTGTCCGCGAAGGCGTCACGGATGTCGTCCAGGCCGATCCCGGCGTCGGCCATCCTGCGGACCCACAGCAGCCGGATCATCTCCTCGTACCCGTAGCGACGGCGGCCGTCGCTGCCGCGCTCGGGCTCCGGGAGCAGGCCGATCGCGTGGTAGTGACGGATCGCCCGTGGTGTGGTGCCGACGAACGACGCCGCGTCACCGATCCTGACCTGGCGCGGCGGGACAAAGGCCAAGGACATGGGTGGGGCCTTCCTCGGGGGACGGGACGTGGGTCCACCGGACCACATGACGCTACGGAAGGTGCAACTCCGCACGCCCCGCCCGCCGGCCGTGCCACGAGCTGCACCTCAGGCCGATCCGCGTGCCGACGCGATCGTCGTCATCCCCAGCGCCGCGCCGGACGGCGGCGGGGAGGCGTCCCCGTGCCGGAGGTCGGTGCGAGCGGCGTACCTCACGTCCCCCGGGGCTCGCGGGCACGCCGCTGCGGGCGATGATGGAGGGGTGACCTCGACGCGCACCCCGGCGACCGTGCGCCCCGCCGCCGACGCCCCGGCGGCCGGGCGCGGTGCGGTCGTGCGGCTCGGCGCCCTGGCGCTCGCCGGTGTCGTGGCCGCGGTCCTCGGCGTGTGGTTCTCGCGGGCCGCGCTGCCGACGGTCCTGGCGGACCCGGGGGCGCTCGTCCGCTGGGGGCTGCCCGTCACCACGACGCTCACGGAGCTCGCGGGGTCGCTGACGCTGGGCGCGCTCGTGCTCGCGGTCGGCATCCTCCCGCTCCGGACCGCCGCCGGCCCCTCCCGCACCGGCCACGCACCGACCCGCCCCACCCCCACCGGCCCCGCCGCCCCCACCCCCACCGGCCCCGCCGCCCCCGGCTCCGCCGCCACCGCCCGCACCGCCTACGCGCGCAGCCTCACGCTCGCCGCCGTCGCCGCCGGCACGTGGACGGTCCTGTCCGTCGCGGGCCTCGTGCTCCGCTACGCGAGCGTGTCCGGGCGCCCGCTCGGCTCGTCGACGTTCGGCGAGGAGCTGGGCTTCTACGTCACGCAGGTCGACCTCGGCCGGAACCAGCTCGGCATCGTCGCGGTCGCGGCCGCCGTCACCGCGCTCGCGCTCGTCGTGCAGACCCCCACGGGCGCCGCCTGGTGCGCCGGGCTCACGGTCGTCGCGCTGTGGCAGCAGGCCCAGGGCGGCCACGCCGCCGGTGCGACGAGCCACGAGCTCGCGACGAGCTCGATGTTCCTGCACCTCGTCGGCGCAGCCGTCTGGATCGGGGCGCTCGCCGCGCTCGCCGTGCTCGCCGGCCGGCTCGGGGACGACCTGCGCCCGAGCGTCGAGCGCTACTCCGTGGTCGCCGGCTGGTGCTTCGTGCTCGTCGCCGTCTCCGGCCTGGTCAACGCCGTCATCCGGCTCGGCGGCCTCGACGGGCTCGGGACGCGCTACGGGGTGCTCGTGCTGGTCAAGGCCGCGCTGTTCGTCGTCCTCGGCCTGCTCGGCGCGGCGCACCGGCGAGCGGCGCTGCCCCGGCTCGCGGCGCCCGGCGCCGGGCCCGGTGCGGGGTGGCTGTTCTGGCGCGTCGTCGCCGTCGAGGTCGCCGTCATGGGCGCCGTCTCCGGCGTCGCCGTCGCGCTGTCGTCGACCGCGCCGCCCGTGCCGCAGGAGCCGCCGACGAGCCCGACGCCCGCCGAGATCGTCACGGGCCACGTCCTCCCGCCCGAGCCGACGCTCGTGCGCTGGTTCACCGAGTGGCGCTGGGACCTGCTGTTCGCGAGCGCCGCGGTCGCCGGGGTCGTCGTCTACGTGCGGTGGGTCCGGCGGCTGCACCGGCGCGGCGACACGTGGCCGTGGCAGCGGACCGCGATGTGGGTCTCCGGGCTCGCGGTCTTCTTCTGGACGACGTCGGGCGGCCCGGCGATGTACGGGCACGTGCTGTTCAGCGCGCACATGGTCCAGCACATGGTGCTCGCCATGGTGATCCCGCTGCTCCT
>NZ_JBFTER010000076.1:0-23726 GCF_047229345.1 Cellulomonas jepli
ACCGCCTCGACGCCCGCCCTGACGGTCCGCCGGCGCCGCCCGTGGGCGGCACGGGGGCTGACGGCGCGCCGGGGGTGCCGGGCGTCGTGGGGTCGTGGACGTCACCGGCCGGGACCGCGGTCGCAGGCTCGGTCGTGACGTCGCGGAGGGCGGTCCGGGCCCGGGTGCCCGCCGAGCGGGGGTTCGCCGAGCCGAGGTCCGTCGAGCGGGGGTCCGTCGCGTGCGTCGGTGCCTCGACGGCGTCGCCCGCCGCCACGGCTGCCGGGGTCACGGCTCCCCCGGGCGCCGCCGCAGCGGAGGGGTCGGGGCGGTCGTCGACCACGGGGCGGTCCACGTCCTGCCCGGGTCCACCCGGCGGCGCGGAGGACGGCGGCGCGACGCCCGGCAGGCCGACGCCCGGCACGAGCGGGTCGAGGACCGCGGGCACGAGCGGGAGCCCGGGGACGAGCGGCCGGACCGCGTCGACGACCGGGTCGAGCGGTGCGACGAGAGGTGCGACGACGTCGTCGAGCACGGGCCGCAGCGGTGCCGCGACGCCGCCGGCGACCCCACCGAGCAGCTCGTCGACGGGAGCGGTCACGGGAGCGAGCGCGGGCAGCACCGCGTCGGCCGCGCCGGTGACGGGCTCGACGAGCGGCGAGACCGCGGTCACCGTGCGCTCGACGACGGGAACGACCGGCTGCACGACGCCCGCGACGACCGGCGCCAGCGCGTGCGTCACGGGGGCGGCCACCTGCGCGACGGGCTCGACGACCGGCTCGACCGCGGGAGCGACGGCGCCGACCCCGGGGTCGACCACCTCGCGCACGGGCACCGCGACGCCCGCGACCACGTCGCCGACCGGCGCCAGGACGGCCTCGACCGGCGCCACCGCGTCGACGACCGGCGCCGGCACCTGGGCCGCCTGCACCGGAGCAGTCGCGAGCCCGGCCACCGGCGCGAGCACGACCTCGGCGACTGGCGTGAGCACGGCGTCGGTGACCGGTGTCAGGACGGCGTCCGTGACCGGCGTGAGCACCGCGTCCGTGACCGGCGTCAGGACGGCGTCCGCGACCGGCGTCACCACGGCCCCGACCGAGCCGGTCAGCCCGCCGACGACAGCGCCGAGCGCCTCGTCGACCCCCGCGACCTGCGGCGCGGCGAACGACCCGACGACCAGTGGCGCGGCCGGGGACCCGGCGGCCTGCGCAGGACCGGCGACCACGGCACCGACGAGCACGGCACCGGCGCCTGCGAGCAGGCCGCGGACCAGCCACGTCCCTGCTCGCGTCGCCCAGCCGTCCGCGCTCATCGCCCACGACCCCCCACGGTCCGCGCGGCACCGGTGACGCGCCCCTCGAACGTAGGAGGCACCGCGTCGGGCCCGCAATCGGAGCGGCCGGCCGCTGCTCCTTCCGGGTGAACGGCCGCAGCCCGTCCGCGGGGCCGCGGGTCGCACGCGCACCCGTCCGGGCGGCTCACCGTCACCCGTCCGCGAGCCGCGCGGGGAACCCCCCGGTCGCGACGGGCCCCCACCCCTCGATGTGCAGGCGGATCAGCGACTTGCCCTGGTCGAGCATCGCCTGGCGGTACTCGGCCCAGTCGGGGTGCTCGCCGGCGATGTTGCGGTAGTACTCGACGAGCGGCTCGACCGACTCGGGCGGGTCGACCACCTCGGCGGTCCCGTCGACCTGGACCCACGGCCCGTCGAAGTCGTCGGACATCACGCAAGCGCTGACCTGCGAGTCGCGCCGGACGTTCACCGCCTTCGCGCGGTCCGGGTACGTCGAGACGACGAGGCACCCGGCGTCGTCGACGCCGCACGTCACGGGCGAGAGCTGCGGCGCGCCGGACCTGCGGCGGGTGAGCAGCACCGCGTGGTGGCGCGGGCGCAGGAACTCGAGCAGCTCGTCGCGGCTCACTCGGTCGGCGGTGGCGATGCGTCGCGGCACGGGCACTCCTCGGGTCGGCGCCCGTCGTCGGGCACGGGGCGTTCCTCGTCACTCTCGCACCGGCAGCGGGGCGCGTCACGCGCACGACGGTGGGTCCGCTCTTTGCGCGGCACGTGGAGAACCTGTGCCGCACCTTGACGGTGCGCGCCGGACGTCGAGAGTGTGGCGCTCATGCCAGCCGCGAGCCGGCGCCAGGGGGGCGTCGACCGCGTGGCACGTCGCAGGGGGCTCGATGAACCGACCACGCACGTCCAGTCTCGTCTCCGTCCTGACCGCTCTCGCGCTCGTCGGCACCGCCGCCGCCGGCGCGTCCACGGCCCAGGCCTCCGCACGCGCGCCGATCGGGGACATCGAGGCGCAGCGCGTCGACCGTGTCCCCACACCGACCCCGAGCTGGTTCGACTGCAGCCCGGCGTTCGGCGAGGGCAACGAGTGCACCACCGTGAACCTGCCGCTCGACTACGACCAGCCGCGGGGGGCCACCACCGCCGTCGCGGTCCTGCGCCACCCGGCGAGCGACCAGGCGAACAAGCTCGGCTCGCTGTTCCTCAACCCCGGCGGCCCCGGCGGCTCGGGCGTGAGCATCGCCGCGCAGGCCAGCCTGTTCCTCGGCCCCGAGGTGCTCAAGAGGTTCGACATCGTCGGCATCGACCCGCGCGGCACCAACTTCAGCGACAACGTGCGCTGCTGGGAGAACATGGGCGAGCAGGCCGCCGACCTCGAGGGCTGGGACGTGCCGTTCCCCGTCACGGACGACGAGGAGGCGGCGTACGTCGCGGCGTCGGAGCGTGTCGGCCAGGCGTGCTCGACGACGGGGAAGCCGCTCTCGGGCTCCATGTCCACGGCCGAGGTCGCCCGCGACATGGACGTCATCCGGCGCATGGTGGGCGACACGCAGCTCACGTACCTGGGGTTCTCCTACGGCAGCTACCTCGGCAACGTGTACGCCAACATGTTCCCCGGCCGCGTCCGGGCCGTCGCGATCGACGGGGTCCTCGACCCGCAGGGCTGGCAGGGCAGCCGCGCGACCCAGAACACCCCGGTGACGACCCGCCTCAGGTCGGGCGAGGGGGCGGCGCAGGCGCTCGACGAGATCCTGCTCCGCTGCGAGAAGGCCGGCCCGGAGTACTGCCGGCTGGCCGGGTACGGCGACCCGCAGGACCTGTTCGCGGAGATCAAGGCGACGCTCCGGGAGGAGCCGCTCGACCTCGTGGACCCGGAGACGGGCGAGGTGTACCTGACGCTCACGTACCCGGTCCTGATCTCGTTCCTGCTCGGTGACCTGTACGCACCCGTCGCGGCGGACTTCGTCGACATGGACCTCACGTTCATCTGGGAGCTGCTGCAGGAGCCCGCGGAGCCGGGGACCGAGGGCGCTGCACGGCAGGACGCCGCGCGCCAGGGGCTCCTCGAGCGGTTCCGCACGCAGCAGGAGCAGGCGAAGGCGGCGGACGTGACCGAGGCCGAGCAGCGCGAGGCGCTCGGGTTCGCGTTCCCGTACGACAACTCCCCCGAGGCGTTCCTCTCGGTCCTCTGCACGGACAGCCGCAACCCCGTCTACGCGAGCTCGTGGCCCGGGCACGCGGACCGCGCGGACGCCAGGGCCCCCGACTTCGGGCGACTGTGGACGTGGGGCTCGTCGCCCTGCGCCCAGCAGACGTGGACCGTGCGCGACGAGGACGCTTACACCGGAACCTTCACGAAGGCGACGGCGAACCCGGTGCTCGTCGTCGGCAACTACTGGGACCCGGCGACGAACTACGACGGCGCGGTCAACGCGGCCCGGCTGCTGCCGAACAGCCGGCTGCTGTCGAGCGACAGCTGGGGTCACACCGCCTACGGCACGTCGGCGTGCGTGACGGACGCCATCGACACGTACCTGCTGACGCGCGCGACGCCGCCCGCGGGGACGCTGTGCGTCGGTGACGACCAGCCGTTCACCGTCCCGCTCGAGGCGCCCGAGGGCCCCGAGTCCGGTGCCCGGTCCGCGCGGTCCGACCGGCTGCCGCCCGTAGTGCCGCCGGTCCCGGGGGCGCTGCCGCGGAGCTGACCTCCCGCAGCCCACCGGGCGGCGGCGCCCTGCGCGGGCCCGACGGCGCAGCCCGCGTCGACCGGGTCCGGCGAGCACCGCCACCCCCGACCGGCCCCCGCTCGGCAGTCGCTGGGCGGGGGCCGGTCGCACGCCGGCCCTCTCGGTACGCGCTCGGCGGGCAGGTGCCACGGGCCAGGTCGAGCGACCGGCGCCATCCGCTTTGCGCGCTGTGTGGAGAACCTGTGCATTTCCTTGACGCTGCGCGGCGCGCGCCGAGAGTGTGAAGCGCATGCCGTTCACGAGCCGGCGTCAGGGGGCGCCGACCGGTCGGCACGTCACAGGAGGTTCGATGTCTCGAGCACGCACATCCACCCGGTGGGTCGCCGTCCTGGCGACCGCCACCCTCGCGTGTACCGCGGTCGCCGGAGCCGCGGCCGCGGCGAACGCCGCCGCAGCACCCGCCGCACCCCGCGCGATCGGGGACATCGAGGCGCAGCGCGTCGACCGTGTCCCCGCACCGACCCCGAGCTGGTTCGACTGCAGCCCGGCGTTCGGCGAGGGCAACGAGTGCACCACCGTGAACCTGCCGCTCGACTACGACCAGCCGCGGGGGGCCACCACCGCCGTCGCGGTCCTGCGCCACCCGGCGAGCGACCAGGCGAACAAGCTCGGCTCGCTGTTCCTCAACCCCGGCGGCCCCGGCGGCTCGGGCGTCGAGATCGCGGCGGCCGCGACCCAGTTCCTCGGCCCCGAGGTCCTCGCGCGGTTCGACATCATCGGCATGGACCCCCGCGGCACCAACTACAGCGACAACGTGCGCTGCTGGGAGAACATGGGCGAGCAGGCCGCCGACCTCGCCGGCGCGGACGTCCCCTTCCCCGTCACGGACGACGAGGAGGCGGCGTACGTCACGGCGTCGGAGAACATCGGGATCGCGTGCTCGACGACCGGCAAGCCGCTGTCCGGCTCGATGTCGACCGCCGAGGTCGCCCGCGACATGGACGTGCTCCGGCGCACCCTCGGCGACGAGAAGCTGACCTACCTCGGCTTCTCCTACGGCAGCATCCTCGGCAGCTACTACGCGAACATGTTCCCGGACCGGGTGCGCGCGCTCGTGATCGACGGTGTCGTCGACGCGGCCGACTGGGTCGGCACCCGCGCCAACCGCGACATCCCGACGTTCACCCGCATCCGCTCGGCGGAGGGCGCGTCGAAGGCGCTCGACGAGATCCTGCTCCGCTGCGAGAAGGCCGGACCGGAGTTCTGCCGCTTCGCCGCCTTCGGCGACCCGCAGGACAACTACGCCGCGCTCAAGGCGTCGCTGCGCGAGAACCCCGTCGACATCGTCGACCCCGAGACGGGCGAGGTGCTCCTGACCGTCACCTACGCGACGCTCATCTCCTTCCTGCTCAGCGACATGTACGCACCGAACGCCGCGGACATCGTCGACCAGGACCTCACGTTCCTGTGGCAGCTCGCCCAGGCCCCGGCCGAGCCGGGCACCGACGCCGCAGCGACGCAGGCCGCGGCGAACGCGGCGCTCGCCGCGAAGGCCCTGGCGCAGCAGGACCGGGCGAAGGCGGCCGACGAGACCGCGGCCCAGCGGCACGAGGCCCTCGGGCTCGCGTTCCCGTACGACAACTCGCTCGAGGCGTTCTTCTCGATCCAGTGCACCGACGGCCGCAACCCGGCCTACGCGCGCTCGTGGCCCGGGCACGCCGACCGCGCCGACGAGCGCGCGCCCGACTTCGGCCGGGCGTGGACCTGGAACTCCTCGGCGTGCGCGAGCCAGACGTGGACCGTGCGCGACGAGGACGCCTACACCGGGCCGTTCACGAGGTCGACGGCCAACCCCGTGCTCGTCGTCGGCAACTACTGGGACCCCGCGACGAACTACGACAACGCCGTGAAGGTCGACAAGGCCCTGCCGAAGAGCCGCCTGCTGTCGAGCGACAGCTGGGGTCACACGGCGTACGGCACGTCGGCGTGCGCGACGGGGGCGATCGACGCCTACCTGCTCGACGGGACGCTGCCCGCCGCGGGCACGCTGTGCGTCGGTGACGAGCAGCCGTTCACCACGCCGCTCGACGCCCCGGACTCCGGCGCCCGGTCCGCGCAGCAGAACGGTCTGCCGCCCGTCGTCCCGCCGGTCCCGGGGGCGCTCCCGCGCAGCTGACCCGGTCACGCACGGAGCCCGGCGCCGTCACGGGGACGGCGCCGGGCTCCGGGGCGTTGAGGTCCGGCTCAGCGCCGGGGCGGGATCAGCCCGCGAACGGGTTCTCGGTCGTGATCTGGTCGGCCGGCGGGGCGGTCACGGGCGCGCCGCTCCCCCAGTTCGAGAACGTCATCTCGGTCGTCGAGCCCATGAGGTCGAAGGCCATCTTGCGCACGCGGTCGTCGACGTCGAGCCAGTACGTGTAGACGAACGTCGCCGGGATCGTGGCGCCGGCCGCAGCGGCCTGGTCGAGGCCCGCGCGCTGCTCCTCGGGGAGCTTCGTGGGGTCCATGACGACCTCGTAGGGGGTCGCCTCGACGCCGTCGACGTCCTCCGCGTCACCCTTCTTGGTCACGCTCGTGACGGCGGCCTCCGCGTCGGCCAGCGCCTTGGTCGGGTCGATCTCGCCCGTCATGTCGCCGAGGCCCGCGGCGAGCGGGTTCGAGGCGTCGCTCGGGTCGACCTGGAGGAACTTGCCGCCGGTCAGCTCGCCGAGGTTCATGTACGTGAGGCCGCCCGCCATGCGGACCTCCATCTGCCCCATCTCGGGGAGCGCCATGACCATCGAGAGCGACTGGGTGCCGTCGTCCTCGATCTGCACCGAGCCGGTGGCGTCCATCGCCTGGCCCGCGGCGGACGTGGACATCGTGAAGTCGTAGCTCTTGGCCTCGGCCTGCGCGGCGGCGATCGTCTGCAGGAAGTTGGCCTGCGTGAGCTCGACGCCCTCGGCCTCCTGCGTGGCCTGGGCGGTGGCCGACGGCGTCGTGGTGGTCTCGGTGCTCGCCTCCGTGGACCCGCCGCAGGCCGTGAGGCTCCACACGAGGGCGACGGCCGCGGGCACGGCGAGCAGACGACGGGACGAGCGCATGGGAGAACCCCCTGGGTTGGCCGCGACAGCAGAGGTCGGGCCGGCGAGCGGCAGACGCACGACCGGACAAGAGCCTCCCAGGCCGGACGGGCCCGTGCGCCCGGTTCGTCGGGTGAAGTGCGCCGCGTCCGCGTCGGGGTGCTCATCCACGAGGGATGACGACCCCCGAGGACGCCGGACCTACGGTCGTGCTCGTCCAGGTCGCCGGAGAACGGCGTCCACCGAACGTGAGGGACGCCGGATGCGGAGCGACGTTCTCCTGCTGGTCACGACGGCGGCACGATGAAGGACGCGCCGGTGGGGTCGGTACGTCCTGGCCTCCGAGGTCGTCGCCGTCGGCCCTGGCGCGCCGACGTGCCCGCCGGTGTGGTGCTGGGCGTCGAGAGCGTGCCCGACGGCCTGGCCGGAGGGCTCCTCGCCGGGGTGAACCCGGTCTGGGGTCTGTACGCCTACATGGTCGGCGTCACGGCCGGGGCAGCGACCACGAGCTCGGCGTTCATGGCCGTCCAGGCGACCGGGGCGATGGCGGTCGTCGTCGCCGACGTGCCTCAGGTGCACGCGCCCGCACCCGACCCCGACACCGCCCTGTTCACCCTGTCGGTGCTGACCGGCGTCATCATGCTGACCCTCGGCCTGGCGCGGCTGGGGTCCGCCGTGCGGTTCGTCCCGCACGCGGTCCTGACCGGGTTCGTCAGCGCCGTGGCGGTGAACATCGTGCTCGGCCAGCTCGACGACTTCACCGGCTACGAGGCGGAGGGCTCGAACCGGCTGACCTCGGCGCTCGACACCGTCCTGCACGTCGGGTCCTACGCCTGGGGAACGGTGGTCGTCGGCGTCGCGACGATCGGGCTGATCCTGCTGCTCGAGCGGACCGCGCTGCGCGCTCTCGGCCTGGTCGTGGCGGTCGCCGTGACGAGTGCCCTCGCCGGCGCCCTCCGCACCTGGGCAGGTGCTGACGTCGCCGTGCTCGCCGACGTCACCGCCATCCCCGCCGCCCTGCCCAGGCTCAGCATCCCGGACCCTGGCCTGGTGCTCACGCTGCTGGTCCCCGCGGCGTCCTTGGCGTTCGTCGGGCTGGTCCAGGGAGCGGCCATCAGTGCGACCGTCCCGAACCCGGACGGGCGGTACGGCGACGCCTCGGGGGACTTCCGCGGGCAGGGGGTGGCGAACATCGCCTCCGGGCTGCTGCACGGCATGCCCGTCGGCGGCTCGATGTCCGCCACCGCCCTGATCACCACGGCGGGCGCACGGAGCCGCACCGCGCTCGTGGTGGCCGGCGTCACGATGGCGGTCGTGATCCTGCTGCTGGCGGACGCGGTCGCGCTCGTCGCCATGCCGGCGCTGGCGGGCCTGCTGATCGTGATCGGCGCGCGCAGCCTGCGGCCCGACGCGATCGCGCTCGTGTGGCGGACGGGCCCGGTGCAGGCCACCGTCATGGCGACGACGTTCGTCCTCACCGTGCTGATCCCGCTGCAGTACGCGGTGCTGGTCGGCGTGGGGGTCTCGGTGATCCTGCACGTGGTGCGCCAGTCCGGGGCGGTGCGCGTCCGCCGGTGGGAGCTCACCGCGGACGGGGTGGTGGAGAGCGACCCGCCGCGCACGCTGGGACCCGACGAGACCGTCGTGCTCCGCCCGTACGGGAGCCTGTTCTTCGCCGCCGTGCCGGTGCTGGAGTCGCAGCTGCCACTGGTCGAGCAGGACTCCCGTCGCTCGGCGGTCGTGATCAGCCTGCGCGGCAAGGAGCAGCTCGGCAGCACGTTCATCACGGTCGTCAGCCGGTACGCCGCCCAGCTCTCCTCCGTCGGGAGCGTGCTGCTCCTGGCGGGCGTCTCGCCCGACGTGCGCCGGCAGCTGGACACCCTCGGCCCCGCGGTCGCCCTCCCCCGGCAGCACGTGCTCGAGGCGGAACCCACCCTCACCGCGTCCACCCGCCGCGCGGTACGGCTCGCCGAGGAGTGGCGTCGATCGGCAGAGCCCGAGGGGGACGCATGACCGAGCAGGAACGGCCGGAGACCAGCACGAACCGGTCCCGCGCCCGGGACATCACCGCACTCGCGATCCTCACCGTCACCGCGGTGCTCACCGCCTGGAGCGGGTTCGAGGCCAGCAAGTGGGGCGGCGAGATGTCGATCGCGTTCTCCCGTGCGTCCTCCCAGCGGATCGAGGCTGCCCGCTGGACCGCCACGGCCGACGCGGCCCGCGGCTACGACCTGCAGACCTTCGCCCTCTACGTCGAGGCCGTCGCCCGCGACGACACCGAGCTCGCCACGTTCGTCCAGGCCCGCTTCGCCGACCGGTTCCGGCCGGCGTTCGACGAGTGGCTCGCCACCCGCCCGCTGCAGGACCCCGACGCCCCGCCGAGCCCCTTCGCCCTCGACTCCTACCAGCCACCCGGCGTGGCCGAAGCGGCCGAGGCCGACGCCCGCGCCGACGCGTACTTCGACGCCGCGCTGCGGAACAACCAGCGCGGCGACAACTACACGCTGCTCACGGTGCTGTTCGCGCTCGTGCTCTTCTTCACGGCGATGTCCGAGCGTGCGAAGCGCACGCTCCCCCGGCGCGGGCTGCTCGTCCTCGCCGGGGGGCTGTTCGTGCTCGGCGTGGTGCTGCTGGCGACGTTCCCGAAGATCGTCTGACCGGACGAGGGCGACCTCTGCCACTGAGCGCGCCGCGGGGTCCCGCCTGCCGCTGCCGACGACGCAGGGGTCGCGGGACGGTCATCCCTCAGAGGTGATGATGACGCCGCGCGGCGCACTGGCGACGGTGGGAGGGCCGCCACCTCCGCGCGGCCCCCGGACCGAGGAGCACCGTCATGGCCGTCCACCCGACCGTCGCCGCCCAGCACGCCCGGCTGCTCGCGACCCTCCCGTTCGCCGACGCGCGCGACCTGGACGACGTCGATCGCGGGTTCCTGGGGACGATCGACCCGCCCCAGGTGCGCGACGCCGACGGACGCGTCGTCTGGGACGCCGCCGCGTACGACTTCGTGACCGGCGACGCCCCCGAGACGGTGAACCCCAGCCTCTGGCGGCAGAGCGGGCTGGTCCGCCGGCACGGCCTGTACGAGGTCGCGCCGGGGATCTACCAGGCGCGCGGGATCGACCTGTCGAACGCCTCCTTCATCGAGGGCGACGAGGGCGTGATCGTCATCGACACGCTCCTGTCGGTCGAGACCGGCCGCGCGGCGCTCGACCTGTACCGCCGGCACCGCGGCGACCGTCCGGTCAAGGCGATCATCTACACCCACTCGCACGCGGACCACTTCGGCGGTGCCAAGGGGTTCCTGACCCCGGACGACCTGGACTCCGGGCGGGTGCCGATCTTCGCGCCCGAGGGGTTCGTCGAGCACGCCGTCTCCGAGAACGTGTACGCCGGCGTCGCGATGAACCGCCGCGCGGGGTACATGTACGGCGCAGCTCTCGCCCGCGGGCCGCAGGGCGGGGTCGGCGCGGGGCTGGGCCAGACCCTCTCGGTCGGCGAGGTGTCCTTCGTGCCGCCGACCGACCTGATCTCGAGCACCGGTCAGGAGGAGGTCGTGGACGGCGTCCGCCTCGTGTTCCAGATGGTGCCGGGCACCGAGGCGCCGGCCGAGATGCTGATCCACCTGCCCGAGCACCGGGCTCTGTGCGCGGCCGAGGACGTCACGCACAACCTGCACAACCTGCTGACGCTCCGTGGCGCCGTCGTCCGTGACCCGCACGCCTGGGCGACGTACCTCACCGAGACCATCGACCTGTGGGGCGACGACCTCGACGTCGTCTTCGCGTCCCACCACTGGCCCACCTGGGGGCGCGAGCGTGTCGGCGAGCTCCTCTCGCTGCAGCGCGACCTGTACGCCTACCTGCACGACCAGACCCTGCGACTCCTGAACAAGGGCCTCACCGGGCCGGAGATCGCCGAGGAGATCACGCTCCCCCCGGCGCTCGAGAACGCGTGGTGCAACCGCGGCTACTACGGGTCGGTGAGCCACAACGTCAAGGCGATCTACCAGCGCTACCTCGGCTGGTTCGACGGGAACCCGGCCCACCTGTGGGAGCACACACCCGTCGACCGGGCGACGCGGTACGTCGCCGCGATCGGCGGTGTCGACGCCGTCGTCGACCAGGCTCGCTCCGCACTGGACGCCGGTGACCTGCGCTGGGCCGCCGAGCTCGCGAACCACGCCGTCTTCGCCGAACCCGAGCACGCCGCTGCCCGGGCCCTCCTCGCCGAGACCTACGAGCAGCTGGGCTACGGCTCGGAGAACGGGACCTGGCGCGACTTCTACCTCTCGGGGGCCACCGAGCTGCGCGACGGCCAGTTCGGCACCCCCACGGAGACCAACGCCCCGGACGTCATCGCGAACCTCTCGCCGGAGATGCTGTTCGACGCCATCGCCATCCAGGTGGACGGACCGAAGGCCTGGGACGAGACGCTCTCCCTCGACGTCGTGCTCACCGACGTCGGCAAGCGCTACCGCCTGCGCCTGGCCAACGGCGTGCTGACCTACAGCGCCGCCCCGCAGAAGGGCGACGCCGACGTGACGCTCACGACGACCAGGCGCACGCTGCCGGCCCTCGCCACCGGAGCGCTCACCGCGGACGGCCTGGCCCAGGCAGGCATCGAGCTCAGCGGTGACGCGTCCGTGCTCGGCCGGCTCACGGCCGTCCTGGACCCGGGCGACAAGAACTTCCCGATCGTCACCCCGTGACCACGACGTGACCGCCCCGGGAAGGAGCCGACGGCACGACGTCCGCCGTCCGGGGGCGCGAGCGCTCCGGAGTGCCCGCACGGCAGCGACCAGCGGTACCGTCGGTGCCGTCGGCAGCGAGCGGTCCTACGACCGCGCGCGAACGACGGGGGTGCTGCCCTGACGACTCCGCGTGCGAGTCCCAGCACCCCTGGGCCTCTAGCTCAGTCGGTAGAGCAGCGGACTTTTAATCCGTAGGTCGTGGGTTCGAGCCCCACGGGGCCCACCTCTCTGCACGGCTCGCCCCTCCTCCTCCGGCCGCACGAGCACGGCCACGGTGGCGCGCGTCCTGGGCGCGCGCGACGACGAGCGTCAGGACGGCCTGCGACCACGTCCGGGTGCCGGCGCCGCACCGCCCTGGCGGGGCGTGCCCGACTTGTGGCACGGTGCCCGCTTCACCGTTTCCGACGAGGAGGTCGACGCGTGACTCAGAGAGCGCTCTATCGGCAGTCGAAGATCCGGAGGGCACTGGCCACGGCCGCCCTCGCCCCGCTCCTGCTCGCCGCCGCGGTCACCGCGTCGGCCGCACCGGCGGCGGCAGCGACGCCCGGGGGGTGCGGGCAGCTCTTCGACGACTTCTCGTACAGCTCCTCGCAGGACGCGCAGCTCGCCGCCCGCGGCTGGAGCGTGCGCGGCGGTGGCGGCGGACCCGGCGTGGGCGGCGCCTCGTGGTCCCCGTCGAACGTGACGTTCACGGGCTCCGGGACCGGGCGCTCGATGCGGCTGCAGGCCCAGACCGACGGCACGCCGTCCGGCACGGTCAGCGCGGAGGTGTCCCACCAACGGAAGTTCTTCGAGGGCACGTACGCCGCGCGGGTCCGCTTCACCGACGCGCCCGTGGCCGGAGCCGACGGCGACCCGGTCGTGCAGACGTTCTACGGCATCACCCCGCTGGCCTTCCCGGACGACCCGGCGTACGGCGAGGCCGACTTCGAGTACCTGCCGAACGGCGGCTGGGGCCAGACGTCCCCGACGCTCTTCCTGACCACGTGGGAGACGTACCGGCCCGACCCGTGGCGGTCGGACAACCTGAGCACACCCGTGGTGGGGAGCATCGCCGGGTGGCACGACCTCGTCATGCAGGTCGACGCCGGGACCGTCCGCTACTTCCTCGACGGCCGGCAGGTCGCCCAGCACGGTGGGCACGTGTACCCGGAGACGCCGATGCTGCTGGCGTTCAACATCTGGTTCATCGACCTGCAGTCGCACACCGGCGGCACGAGCCGGTACGAGCAGGACGTCGACTACGTCTACCACTCCGCCGACGAGCTGCTCTCGCCCGCGCAGGTCGCGACCCGCGTCTCGGGCCTGCGCGCGGCGGGGACCACGCACGTCGACCGGGTCGTCCGCGGGACGTGCACGCCGACGACGCCGCCGACCACCGGGACGTCGACCGGCGCGGTGGTGTCGGGCGCGGCGGGCAAGTGCCTGGACGTCAACGACGCCAACAGCGCCAACGGCACGGCCGTGCAGCTCTACACCTGCAACGGCACGCCCGCCCAGCGCTGGACGTTCGGGGCCGACGGCACGCTCCGCGCGCTCGGCAAGTGCCTGGACGTCACGGGCTACGGCACCGCCAACGGCTCCAAGGTCCAGCTCTGGGACTGCAACCCGGGCCAGTCGAACCAGACGTGGGTCCGCCAGGGCGACTCGTACCGCAACCCCGCCTCCGGCCGGTGCCTGGACAACCCCGACGGCCGCGCCGTCGACCGCCAGCGCACCCAGATCTGGGACTGCTTCGGCAACACCGCCCAGCGCTGGTCGCTCCCGGGCGCCTGACCGGGGAGGACGCGCGACGACGCCCGGCGCAGGGCCGCCTCGGTCCTGCGCCGGGCGTCGACGGCCCGCCCCGTGACGGAATTCGGTCGCCGCACGCCCACCCGGACCAGGCACGATGGGTGCATGACCACGCTCGAACGACTCACCGCCGACCTCACGACCTCGATGAAGGCGCGCGACGCCTTCCGCACGAACACCCTCCGCCAGGTCATCGGCGCGGTGCGGGCGGCGGAGAAGTCGGGCCCCGTCGTGGTCGAGCTCGACGACGACCAGGTGCAGGCCGTCCTCGCGTCCGAGGTCAAGAAGCGCCGCGAGTCCGCGGAGATCTACACGACCGCCGGCGCGACCGACCGCGCCACGACGGAGACCGGCGAGGCCGACCTCATCGAGTCGTACCTCCCGACCGCGCTGAGCGAGGCCGACGTCGACGAGGTCGTGGCCGCCGCGATCGCCGAGACGGGCGCGACCAGCATGCGCGACATGGGTGCGGTCATGCGCGCCGCCCAGGCGGCGGCCGCCGGGCGCGGGCGCGTCGACGGCAAGGTGCTGTCGCAGCGCGTGAAGACGGCGCTGTCCGCCGGCTGACCGGAGCGGAGACCGCGGGGCGCACCCGGTCTGGACGGTCGTCCGGCTTCCGGATGCGGCTTTCGTCCCGGTGTGGGAGGTTCTGTCCCGTCCGGTTCGAACTCTTCTCACAGGAGCTGTTCTCCCATGAGCTTTCTCGCGTTCCTCCTCCTCGGCCTGCTTGCTGGTGTGATCGCCAAGGCTCTGCTCCCTGGGCGTCAGAGCACCGGCTGGCTCATCACGCTCGTGCTCGGTGTCCTGGGCGCGGTGCTCGGTGGCTGGCTCGGTAGCGTCCTGTTCGGCGTGGGCCTCGCCACGTTCTTCGACATCCAGACGTGGCTGCTCGCCATCGGCGGCGCGATCATCGTGTTCCTCATCTACGGCGCGGCGACCGGTCGCCGCGGCCGTCGCCGCTGAACGCACCCAGCACTTCCCGCGAGGGGCCGGCGTCCGTCACGACGCCGGCCCCTCGCGGCTTTTCTCGACTCAGGCTCGGTGGCGCTCTGATCCCGTCGTCGACCCGGCGGCCACCGGCGGGCGTTCCTCGGCGCGACGTTCGCACCCCGTGACCTGTTCGTCCGTCCACAGATCGCGGAACAGCACTGCCCGGCTCGACCCGATTTCGCTAGGTTCGCGGGCATGCCTTCGCCTCGTGCGGCCGACGACGCCCGCATCCCTGCCCGACCCCTGCGCAGACGCGGTCCGGCGCGCGTCGCCGTGGGCGGAGCGGTGGTGCTCGCGGCGCTGCTGACCGCGTGCACCGGCGAGCCGGCAGCGGAGCCGACGCCGACGCGCTCGGTGAGCGCCACTGCTCCCGTCGAGCCCTCGCCGACGCCCACAACGACTCGCGAGCCCGAGCGTCCTGCGGCGATGGAGGACCCCGGCGTCGACGGGGCGGCGGCGGCGGCGACGTACTTCCTGTCGCTGTACCCGTACGTCTACAACACCGGCGACCTCACGGCATGGAAGGCCCTGAGCCACCCGGAGTGCGTGTTCTGCGCGAGCGTCGTGAGCGGCGTCGGCGAGATGCAAGCAGCGGGTCGTCATCAAGAAGGCACCGACACGACGGTCTCCAATACGCACGCTCAGGAGGTTGAGCCTGGAGTTCTGTACGCAATTGAATTGACGGTGCTCCAGGGCCCCGCTGTCGAACTCGACCGGAACGGCACAGTCGTGGAGGAAGACCTCAGCACTACCGAGTCCGTGGTGCATGTGGCCGTGCAGCGCGCGGGCAGCGCCTGGGTTATCCGCGAGTGCGAGGTCGAGTCAGTTGCGTAGAGGACTCCGAACGCGGCGCGCCGCGTGTGCGATTCTTGGAGCCGCGATCATCGCAGCGCTGCAGACCGCGCCCGCGGCTGCCCTCGACAAGGTCGGCGGCGAGTCTTCCGGCTCCGTCGTCAAGGTCTACGCGGCGGCTGCCCATCGCGCGAATGACGCATGGCACGCCGCCTCGACCGCGGGGAGTCCCCCGGCTCGGCTCATTGAGTACGCCCGCGCCGAGCTGTGCGACGTCTCCTCGCAGTTCCTCACCTCGACCCTCGACGGTGCCTGCGACCCCGGCGACGGCGCGATCACCCCACCCGACTGCGGCCCCGGCATCACCCCGCTGCTCCCCCTGTGGTCCCGCACCCGCACCGCCGACGGCGCCCCCTGGACCCGCTGGGACCGGATCAGCGACTACTACTGCCCCCAGGACGTCCTCCCGGAGTTCACCGCCGAGGACTTCCGCCGCCTGCCCCTGATCCCCTCACCGGTCACCCCACAACCCCCGAACCCGGACCTGCTCACCGGACTCGGTCTCGTCGTGCACACCACCGCCGACCCCCAGGACCACCCCACCACCCTGCTGGGCTTCCCCCTCACCGTGCGCGCCACCCCCACCGAGTACACCTGGGACTTCGGCGACGGCACCCGCACCACCACCACCCACCCCGGCACCCCCTACCCGACCGGCCACGACCACCACCCCGGTGACCCCGTCTACCCCCACGGCGTCATCGGCCACCCCTACCCACACCTGGGCACCTACACCCCCACCCTCACCACCACCTGGACCGGCCAGTACCTCCTCGCCGGAACCACCGACTGGCGCCCCATCGACGGCACCGCCACCACCACCACCGCCCTGCCCACCGTCACCATCCACGACGCCACCAGCCACCTCGTCGCCGACAACTGCCACACCAACCCCCACGGCCCCGGCTGCTGACCACCGCACGTCGTTCCAGGTCTGGCGGCTCCTTCCTTCCGAAGCTGGCGGCACTTCGGAAGGATGTCGCCTGATCCTTCGAAAGCTCGGCGGCCGGACGCCTCGCAGGTGCTCGTGCTGGTGCAGGTTCCGGGACCTCACGGTCCGTCGTCATCACGGAAGCCGGTGAGCACGATGCCGATCCCGATGTGGGTCACCCGCGTGAATCGTCGCGTCACGAACCCGCTGATGATCGCCCTGTCGGACGACGTCCCCCCGCTCGCGACGTTGCACCACGTCGGTCGCCGGTCGGGCAAGCGACTGCGGACGCCGGTCTTCGCCTTCCCGACGCCCCACGGGTTCGTGATCGCGCTAACGTACGGGCCGGACGTGCAGTGGCTGCACAACCTCGAGGCGGGTGAGGCCCGGCTGGTGCGGCATCGGGTCGTCTACCGCCTGACCGATCCGGTGCGCCTGCACGGCGACGACGGCGCGCGGCTGGTCCCGGCGTGGACCCGCGCCGGGCTGCGACCGATGCACGTCGACGAGTTCGTCGAGCTGCGCGCCGAGCCGATCCCCTCGACGCCCTCGCTGTAGCGCCGGACCCGCAGGACCTGCTCCTGCGGCGGCAGTAGTCCACGCGCTCAGCCGGCCTGGCCGTGCGAGGCACTCGCCAACTCCCCCGCAGCGGTCGTCCCGGGCAGTCCCCTACTCGCGCCCGCGCCAGTCGTACCGGGCCGTCGGCGGACCGTCGGTCCCCTCGTCCCCACCGGTGCCGCGGCGCCGGCCCTCGCCGTAGCCCTGCACGTCGTCGGCGCCGAGAACCGCGGTCTCGTCGGCCGCCGCCTGACGCTGGCGACGCGTCCCGAGCGGCGGCGACGGCGGCTGCGAGGACGCCGGGGACTCCGCGGGGAGGCCGGCCCCGGACTCACGAGGGAAGGCGGACGTCCGCTCCGGCGCGGTCGGCCCGTCGCCGCGCCCGGGCACGCCGGTGATCTGCTCGCTGCCCGGGAGGTTCCACGTCGCGCGCCAGCCCGACGCGTCCGGCTCGACCGGCAGCACCGAGGTCCGGCTCGGGGTGCGGCTCGGCTCGCCCGGCGTCGGGCGCATGACCGTCGTGGTCCGAGCGTCGGGGTCGGCGTACGGGTCGGGGCCGCGGTCCGGGTGGCCGGCACCTCGGCGCGCACGGTCCTGCTCGGCGGCGCGCTCGGCGTCCCGGCGTGCGCGCTCGGCATCCTTCGCCCGCTCGGCGTCGACGCGTGCGCGCTCGGCGTCCCGGCGGGCCCGCTCGGACTCAGCGCGAGCCCGCTCCGCCTCCACCCGAGCCCGGTCCGCCTCGCGCGCCCGGTCGGCCTCGCGCACCCGGTCCGTCTCGGGCGCCGCCCCGGTGTCACCGTCGAACCAGGCGTCCTGACCGGCCGCCCCGTGCCGCGCGGCGTCGTCGTCCTGCGCGCCGTCCCCCGCGCCGTCGTGCCCGCCCCCCTGCGGCTCGGGCAGCGGCGGCCCGACGACGGTGACGGGACCGCTGACCCGCGGCGTCCCGCGCGAGTCGGTGCGGTCGGCGGCCTGCTCGCGCTCGGCGATCACGTCGGACCCGGGGCCGCTGAACGCGCGCGAGCGCTCGAGCGCGTCGATGCTCCCGGTGAAGAGGCGGGCATCGGTCTGCGAGAGCTGCAGCCGCTGGGTGTCACCCGGTTGGCCCTGCACCGGGGGCTCGACCGCGGGGCGTCCGCTGCGCCGACCGAGCGACCCTGCCGCAGCAGCTGCGGCGCCGCCGCGCGCACCGGGCACGTCCTGCACGGTCTCGAGCCGCGTGCGGGGCACCCCGTGCGGCGCGGTGGACTGGAGCCACGCCACGAGGCCCTCGCGCACGTAGCAGCGCAGGTCGAACAGGGTCGGGGCGTCGACCGCGCTCGCGAGCGCCCGGACCCGCACGTACCCGCCGGTCGCCTCGGTGACCTGCAGGATCCCGACGCGGTGGTCCCACAGCTCGGTGTCCTCGAGCAGCCGGGCCAGCTCGGCGCGCATCTCCTCGACGGGCACGGACCAGTCGAGATCGAGCTCGACGGTACCCAGCAGGTCGGCGGCGCGGCGGGTCCAGTTCTCGAACGGCGTGGTCGTGAAGTAGGTCGACGGCAGGATGAGGCGCCGGTCGTCCCACACGTGCACCACGATGTAGGTCAGCGTGATCTCCTCGATCCGCCCCCACTCGTCGTCCACCACGACGACGTCGTCGACGCGGATCGCGTCCGTGAACGCGAGCTGCAGCCCGGCGAACAGGTTCGCGAGCGAGCTCTGCGCGGCGAGGCCCGCCACGATCGACAGCAGACCGGCGGACGCGAGGAGCCCGGCGCCGAAGGCGCGCGCGGCCTCGAACGTCATGAGGATCGCGGCGAGCGCGGCGATCACGAGGATGGCGACCGTGACCCTCCGCAGCACCGTGACCTGCGTGCGGACGCGGCGGGCGTGCCGGTTGTCGGGCACGTCGATGCGGTACCGGGCGAGCGCGATGTCCTCCGCGACGAACGACAGCGCGCCGATCAGCCACGCGACGCACGCGATGAGCGCGATCTGCAGCACGTGCTGGACGGGCGGGACCCACTCCTCGGACGGTTCGGTGGTGACGACGACCGCGACCCAGAGGGCGACGACGACGAGCACGGCCCGCAGCGGGCGACGCGCCCGCCGGGAGAGGTCGGCCGCGACGGCGCTGCGGCGCCCCGCGGAGCGGACGATCGCGCTGACGATCCCCGCGACCACGAAGGCCGCGACGATGCCGGCCACGGCGGCCAGGACGGTCACGATCACGGTGCACCTGCCTCGTTGTCGGATTTCTCCCCGGACGTCCGTTCAGGTTAGCCCGACGGCGGGACACCCTTGACATCCGCGTGCCCGACTGGGTGACGTCACACTCCCCTCGAGATGCGCGCCCATCTGACCTGCAATAGCGTCCGGGGCGAAGCACGCCAGACGTGCACCTGACAGCAAGGAAGGGATCCTCATGACCGCCGCAAGCATCATCGGGGCCATTGTCATCGGCGCGATTCTCGGCCTGCTCGGGCGCCTGTTCGCCCCCGGCAAGCAGAACATCTCGCTCGTCGTCACGGTCATCGTCGGCATCATCGCCGCGCTGCTCGGCTCCGCCATCGCGCGTGGCCTCGGCGTCGCCACGACCGACGGGATCGACTTCATCGAGGTCCTCATCCAGATCGTCCTCGCGGCGATCGGCGTCGTCCTCGCCGCGCGTCTGCTCGGTCGCCGCGCGCACTGACGCGCAGCACCCACCGCACGTCCCTGACGCCCACCCGGCGCACGGCCCACGCCGAGACCGGGTGGGCGTCGGCGTTCCCCGCCCGACCGGGCACGCCGCCCGGCCGGATCTCCCCGCCCGGCCGGACGGCGCGGGCGCTCAGCCGTCGCTCGCCGCCGCCGCCGCCGTCAGCCGGGCGATTTCCCTCTCGAGCGCAGCAGCGACCCCGGGCGAGCCGACCTGGGCGGCGGCGAGCCCGAGCACCTCGCGGTAGGCCCCCAGCTCGTCGGGGCCGAGGGCGACGCGCGCAGCCGACCCGACGAGCCGTCCCACCGTGACGGGGTCGCGCGCCGGGTGGGGGCCCACCGGGGACCAGAGCTGCCGCAGGGCCTGGCAGGTCACCCCGAGCCGCGCGGCCGACGGGCTGTCCGCGAGCCGCTCGACGAGCCGGACGTCGACGTCGGGCACGCCGAGCGCGAGCACGCGGGCGAGAGCCAGGTCGACGGGCGACGTCCCGTGCTCGGGGGACGCGGCCTCCTGAGCGGCGACGAGCGCGACGACACCGTCCCGCAGGTCGTCGGCCGGCAGAGCGGCGTACGCGTCGGACCGGGCGTCGAGCAGCGCGCGCGCCGCGCCGGCCGGACCGGGGCTCCTGTCCACCCGTCATCTCCTTCCCACCGGGCGCGCCCGGCGTCACGACCCGCGAGGGTGAGGCGTCGGCGTCAGCCCCGGGCCACCGCGATCAGCAGCATCGTGACGAGGAACCCGGTCACGAGGTTGAGCCACAGGAACCGGCGCCAGCCCCGGTTGGCGCGCTCGCAGTCCTCGTCGCGCACCGACCAGAAGCCGGCCGCGTTCACCGCGTACGGCAGCGGCAGCACCGCGGCGAGCCACCCCGGCCACGGCAGTGCCAGCAGCGTCACGGCGGCGACGACGTACGCGGCGGTGGCGGCGACGACGGTCGGGTGGGCGCCGAGCACGGTGGCGACGGAGCCGATGCCCGCCTCGCGGTCGGCACGCACGTCCTGCACCGCCCCGAACGCGTGCGACGCCATGCCCCAGAGCATGAAGGCGACGAGCACCGGCCACACGGTCCGTGCGCCGAGGTCCGCCCCCACCAGCACGAGCGCGTACAGCGCCGGCCCCACGAAGTGCATCGCGGACGTCGCCGAGTCGAGCACCGGCCGCTCCTTGAACCGCAGCCGCGGGGCGGAGTAGGCGACGACGAGGAAGACGACCAGCAGCAGCGTGAGGTTCGCGGCGAGCGACCCGACGGCGAGCAGCCACACGAGGAACGGCAGGACGCTGACGGCGCACGCGACGAGGATCCGGCGGTGCACGACGCGGGCCTGCGAGCGCTCGACGAGCCCGCCCTCGATCCCGCCCTTGCGCGGGTTGCGCAGGTCGGACTCGTAGTCGAACACGTCGTTGATGCCGTACATCAGCAGGTTGTACGGGACGAGGAAGAACAGCGTGCCGACCACGAGGGTCACGTCGAGGCGGCCGCTGGTCGCCATGAGGTACGCGGCGGCGAACGGGTAGGCCGTGTTGACCCACGAGAACGGCCGCGAGGCGGCGAGGAGCTCCTTCACGCGTGCGTCGTCCCGTCTGCCGTGCCGTCGTGCGGGGCCGCGTGACCGTCGCGTCGCACGCGCCGCCGGCTCAGGACCGTCCACAGCACGGGCATCCCGACGGCGGCGGCGACGGCGTAGGCGAAGTCCTCGACGGGCGCGCCCCAGACGTGCAGCCCGAGGATCTTCGCGGGGTCGAACTCGTAGAGCCCGACGTCGATCATGATCGTGTCGAACACCGCGGTCAGCACGCAGAGCAGCAGGACCGTCGCGACGACGGCCCACCCGCGCAGGCGGCGCAGGACGGGCGCGGACACCGCGAGCAGCACGACGAGGACGCCGGCGTTGAGGATGGCGTTGGTCACCGCGCACCCCCAGCCGCGCCGTCCGCGCCCGGCACCCCGGGAGCGGGCCGTGCGCCGGTCGCCCCGGTGCCCGACGACGTGCCCGACGACGTGCCCGGCGCACCCGGCGCCCGACCTCGGCGCTCCGCGACCCAGCGGTCGAACGCGCGCCACGCCGCGAGCGCCGTGTAGCAGAGCAGCGTGAGGAACCCGACCTCCTCGATCGGCAGCTCGGGCGCGAGCAGGATCCCCGTCATGTGCGGGCTGTCGCCGCGCGCGAAGATGCCGAGCGCGAGCCCGGCGAGGTCCCACGCGAGGAACCCGACGACGCCGATGCCGACGCACGCGGCGGAGAGCCGCCAGTCGGACCAGAACGCGAGCCGGTGGGCGCGGTCGAGGAGCGCGATGCCCCCGATCGAGACGAGCAGGGCACCGAGGTAGGCCAGTCCGATCACGCGGGCCGGGCCTCCTCGCGGGGAGCCCCGGGCGCCGAGGTGCGCGCCGCGACACGGTCCGCCGGGGCGCTCGCGTCCGACGCGAGGCCGTCGAGCGCGCCGCGCCGGCCGTCGCCGGCGAGCGCATCACGCCAGACCCCGCGCGGGCGCGCCGCGTCGAGGAACCCGGGCCGCAGCGGCGTCGGCAGCGGGCGCGACGACGTCTCGCCGAGCAGGCGCTTGACCACGAGCTCGGCGCTGATCAGGCACATCGGCAGCCCGACGCCCGGGATCGTGCCGCCGCCCACGTGCAGCAGGTTGGGTACGCGTGCCGACGCGTCGCCGGGCCGGAACATCGCGCTCTGGCGCAGCGTGTGCTCCATGCCCAGCGCGGAGCCGCGCCACGAGGAGAACTCGCGGTGGAAGTCCGCGGGCCCGACGACCCGCCGGGTCACGACGCGCGAGCGCAGGTCGGGGACGCCCGCCCACGCGCCGACCTGGTCGAGGAACCGGTCGGCGTGCGCCTCGAGGGCCGCGCGCGAGGCGGGTCCGTCGTCGTCTGCCGCCCCGAGCCGCTCGTCGGCGGGGAACGGGACGAGCACGAACAGGTTCTCGTGACCCTCGGGCGCCGCGCCGGGGTCGGTCGCCGTCGTCTTCGAGACGTACAGCGACGCGACCTCGGGGACGCGCAGCGCGTCGGGGTCGGAGCCGCCGCCGGTCCCGGGACCGAGGATGTCCTCGAAGTTGGTCGGCCAGTCGCGCGTGAAGAACAACGAGTGGTGCGCGAGCTCGGGGAGCTCGCCGCGGACGCCCGCCATGACGAGCAGCGCGGAGATGCCCGGGCCGCGGTCCTCCCACCACGACGCGGGCAGGCTGCGGTGCGGCGCGTCGAGCAGCGCGGTCTCCGTGTGGTGCCGGTCGGCGGCCGAGACGACGACGTCCGCCTCGACGACCTCCCCGCTCGCGAGCCGGACCCCGCGTGCGACGCCCGTCCGGCGCGGGTGGCGCAGGCTGCGGCCGGCGTCGTCCACGTCGATCGCGACCACGTCGGCGCCCGTGCGAATCGTCACGCCGGACGCGCGCGCGACCTTCTCGAGCGCCTCGATGAGCGTGTACATCCCGCCGCGCGGGAACCGCACGCCCTCGCCGAGGTCCAGGTGGCTCATCAGCGAGTAGAGCGCGGGCACCCGGTACGGCGACGAGCCGAGGAAGACCGCGTGGTACCCGAGCACCTGGCGGAGCACGGGGTGCGTGACCGTGCGCTCGACGCGCTGCGCGAGGGTCCGCGTGAGCAGCTGCCCCAGCGTGCCGGAGCGCTTGAGCACGTCGAGCGAGATCGCGCGGTCCGGGCGCTCGAACGTCGTGTACAGGAAGTGGTCGAGCGCCGTGCGGTACGCGTCGCCCGACTCCTCGACGTAGCGGCGCATCGCCTCGCCCGCACCGGGCTCCAGCGCGTCGAACGTGCGCCAGTTCGTCCCGGAGTCGTCGACGACGTCGATCGGCTCGGCCGGGCCGCCGCCCTCCGGCTCGGGGAACAGCCGGTACGCCGGGTCGAGCCGCACGAGGTCGACGTGGTCCTCGATGCGCTCGCCGAGCAGCGCGAACAGGTGCTCGAACACCTCGGGCATGAAGTACCAGGACGGGCCGGTGTCGAACCGGAACCCGTCGATCGTCGTCGTCCCCGTGCGTCCGCCGACCTGGTCGTGCCGCTCGAGGAGCGTGACCTCGGCGCCGCCGCGCGCGAGCAGCGCCGCCGTGGCGAGCCCGCCGATGCCGCCGCCGACGACGACGACGCGGCCGCCCGTCGGGAGCGCGCGGGCG
>NZ_JBFTER010000077.1:0-23488 GCF_047229345.1 Cellulomonas jepli
CACCGGGATCGTCGCGCGCCCGGCCGAGGCGCGGCGCGTCGCTCGCCCGCCGACGCCCGGCGCCCCGCGCTTGCCTGCTCTACCGCCGGACCGCGCGCCGCCGCACCCCACGCCCCGGCGCGGTCACGACGCGGTCCCGACCGCCCGACTTCGCGGCGTACATCGCGACGTCGGCGGCCCGCAGGATCCCCTCCGACGTCCCGTCCGGCGACAGCGCGGCGGCCCCGGCGCTGATCGTGACGCGCACGTCGCCCCCCGGCACGGCGACGGCCGCGCGCGCACACGCGGCCCGCGCCTCGTCGGCCCGCTCGGCGGCCTCCGGAGCGGTCCGGCCGGGCAGCAGCAGGACGAACTCCTCGCCCCCGAGGCGCGCGACCGTCTCGCCGTCGGCGGCCGCCTCGAGGAGGGCCTCCGCGACCGCGACCAGCACGCGGTCGCCGACGGCGTGACCGTGCGTGTCGTTGACGGCCTTGAAGTGGTCGAGGTCGAGCAGCACGACGCTCAGGGGCGTGCCCGTCGACCGCGCGTGCTCGACGGCGTCGCGGAGGCGCTGCTCGAACGCCCGCCGGTTGTGCAGGCCGGTGAGCCCGTCGCGGGTCGCCTGGTGCGCGAGCTCGGCGCGCAGCCGCTCGAGCTCGGTCACGTCACGCAGCACCACCACCGTGCCGACCGGGCGGGCGGCGTGGTCGGTCATCCGGGTCACGCGCACGTCGAGCACGGTGCCCGAGGAGGTCGTCAGCACTCGGCTCCCGCCGTCGGCGAGCACGTCGCCCACCTCGGGCCCGAGGTGCTCCTCCCACGGCGCCCCGATCACGCGGTCGTCGAGCGGCGCACCGTCCGGGCCGCGGAGCAGCACGCGCGCCGCGGCGTTGACGTCGAGCAGCCGGCCGCCCGGGTCGAGCACGACGACGGCGTCGGCGAGCGCCTCCAGCACCTGGCGGGTCGAGACGGGGACGACGCGGCTGTGCTGGCGGAACCGCTCGACCCACGCCCAGATCGCGGCGCTGACGAGGAAGAACACGGGCGTGAGGTGCAGGTTCTCGGACCGGGTCGCGATCACCGTGGTGAGCACGTTGCCGATCGAGGGAACCGTGGCACCGAGCACCGCGACGGCGTAGACGTGCCGGTGCCCGGGCACCGCGCGGGTCATGGCACGCAGCACGAGCCCGATGCCGGGCAGCAGCAGCGCGTAGCTGTACGCGCTGTGCACCCAGAACAGCGGCCCCACACCGTCCTCGACCGCTCCGTCGACGACGTCGAGGCGCAGGAACGCCTCGTGCCACGGGTTGGTGAGGAGCACGAGGCCGAGCAGCACCGGGTGGACGCACAGGAGCACGGCTGTGCGGCGCGTGAGCGTGCGGCCCGAGAGCACGAGGAAGTACCAGAACGCGGCGCCGACCACGACGGCCGCGCCCGGGAAGACGGCGTAGTGCAGCGCGACGGTCGCCGGGACGGACGGTGCGGCGACGTGCAGCAGCGCGCGCGCCGTGGCCCACTCGGACGCCGCGAACAGCATGAGCGCGAGCGGCAGGGCGAGCGGGGAGGTGCGGCGACGGCGCAGGACGCGTACGCCCGTGACCGTCGCCACGACGGCCGCCACCAGGGACACCAGCTCGACGAGCGTGGGCACGGTCACCTCCTCGCGGCCCATCGGTCGGGCGACAGGTATGCATGAGTCAACGGCGCGCGGTGCACCCGGATGACGCGCACGTTCCACCCGGCCGTGTGACGTCGCGCGCGGCTCACGTCAGAGTCGGGTGAGGTTCGCCGACCCTTCTTGCCGTTGCCGCCCTGGAACGATAGATTCCTATCGTTCTTCGATAGGTCGACGGGAAGGTGCACGACATGGGACGCATGGCCGTTCTCGCGCTCCGGGTGGTGATCGTGCTGATGTTCGCGGCGATGCTCGCGCTCCAGGCGGCGATGCTCCCGCTCCTCGCAGTCGACCCGGACGGCGAGGTCGGCGAGCTCACGCACCTCCGGTGGCCGATCGTCGTGATCTGCTTCCTGGCCGTCGCGGCCGTGGAGGTCGCGCTCGTCTGCATCTGGCGCCTGCTCACGATGGTGCGGCGCGACACGGTGTTCAGCCCGGCGGCGTTCCGCTACGTCGACGTCGTGATCGGCGCGGCGGTGGCCGGCTCCGTGCTGGCCCTCGCGCTCGGCACCGTCCTGGCGCCCGGCGAGGCCGTCGCGCCCGGCATCGTCCTGCTGATCGGCGTCGGCGCGATCGGCGGCATCGGGATCGCGCTGCTCGTGCTCGTGATGCGCGCGCTGCTCGCCAAGGCGGTCGCGCTCGACTCGACCGCGACGACGCTGCGCGCCGAGCTCGACGAGGTGATCTGATGCCCATCGTCGTCGACATCGACGTCATGCTCGCGCGCCGGAAGATGTCGGTCGGCGAGCTCGCGGAGCGCGTCGGCATCACGCCGGCCAACCTCGCGGTGCTCAAGAACGGCCGCGCCAAGGCGGTCCGGTTCACGACCCTCGAGGCCCTGTGCGAGGCGCTCGACTGCCAGCCCGGTGACCTCCTGCGCCAAGAGCCGACGCGTGATGGCGACCCGGCCACCGTCGCGGGCGAGGCGTAGGCCGACCGCGGTTCTCACCCTCGCACCACGGTCGCGTCGCGGCACCGCCCCGGACACCGCTTCCCGCAGGGGGTGCCCTTCCGGCGCGCAGTCGCCTAGGCTGCAGTCGAAGCGCTTCGACACGGACCGATCCGCCCCGGCCCGCGTCGCACCGCGCCCCCGGGGCAACGAGGCCCCCCGCGTAGAAGGGCAACCCGTGAGACGACCTGCCTGGACGAGCCTGACCGCTCTGGCCGCCGCACTCGCACTGACCACCACCGTCGTCGCTCCCGCGAGCGCCGGCCCCACCCCGCAGGCGGGCCCGCGCCCCGCCGGCGTCGACCCCGCGTCCGAGGTCGTCGCCGAGATGCAGCCGGGCTGGAACCTCGGCAACACCCTCGACGCCGTCGGGGCCGACGAGACCGCGTGGGGCAACCCGCGCGTGACCGAGGACCTGCTGCGCGCGGTGGAGGACGCCGGGTTCCAGAGCGTCCGCATCCCCGTGACGCTCGGCCAGCACTCCGGCCCCGCGCCGGCCTACACGATCGACCCGGCGGTCCTCGACCGCGTCGAGGAGGTCGTCGACTGGGCGCTCGACGCCGACCTGGCCGTGCTGCTGGACCTGCACCACGACTCGTGGATGTGGACCAACCAGATGCCGACCCGGCACGACGAGGTCCTCGCGCAGTTCACCGCCACCTGGGAGCAGCTCGCCGAGCGGTTCCGCGACCACCCCCGCACGCTGCTGTTCGAGAGCATCAACGAGCCGCAGTTCGCCGGGGTCTCGGGCGACGCACAAAGCTACGCGCTGCTGCACGAGCTCAACGCGGCGTTCCACGAGGTCGTGCGCTCGTCGGGCGGCCGCAACGCCGACCGGGTGCTCGTGCTGCCGACGCTGCACACCAACGCGGACCAGGGCCGGCTCGACGCGCTCGTCGCGACGTTCGAGGAGCTCGACGACCCGAACCTCGCGGCGACGTTCCACTACTACGGCTACTGGCCGTTCAGCGTGAACGTCGCGGGCGGGACGCGCTTCGACGCCGCCGCCCAGGCCGACCTGACCGGGACGTTCGACCGCGTGCGGGACACGTTCGTCGCGCGCGGCATCCCCGTGATCCTCGGCGAGTACGGGCTGCTCGGCTTCGACCGGCACACGGGCACGATCGAGCAGGGCGAGAAGCTCAAGTTCTTCGAGGCCCTCGGCCACCAGGCGCGCACGACCGGCGTCACGACGATGCTCTGGGACAACGGCCAGCACCTGAGCCGCACGGCGTTCACCTGGAGCGACCCGGCGCTGTACGCGCAGCTCCGGTCGAGCTGGACGCGCCGCTCGGGCACCGCGTCGACCGACCAGGTGTTCGTCCGCCCCGGCGCGGTCGCGGCGCAGACCGTGACGCTCGACCCGAACGGCCAGACCTTCAAGGGCCTCTACCTCGACGGCAAGAAGCTCAAGGCGGGCAAGGAGTTCACGCTCGCGGGCGACGCGCTGACGCTCCCGGTCGCGCTGCTGACCCGGCTCGTCGGCTCCGGCGAGCACGGCACGCGCGCGGTGCTCGAGGTGCGGTTCTCGAAGGGCGTCCCGTGGCGGCTCGAGGTCGTGAGCGCCGAGACCCCGGTGCTCTCCGGCGCGACGGGGACCACGGACGCGTTCGCGGTGCCGACCGAGTTCCGGGGTGACCGCCTCGCGACGATGGAGGCCCGCTACCTCGACGGGTCGAACGCGGGACCGCACAGCTGGACGTCCTTCAAGGAGTACGACGTGACGTTCGCGCCCGACACGGCGGCGGGCACGATCGTGCTGCGGCCGGCGTTCTTCGCCGAGGTGACCGACGGCGCCCCGGTCGTCCTGACGTTCCACTTCTGGAGCGGCGAGACGCTCGAGTACACGGTCGTCCGGAACGGGACGGCGGTCACCGGCACGGTCGGCTGACGACGGGCCGCCCCCGGACCCGGTCCGCGGACGGCTGGAGCGCACGCGACGGCGCGCACGGCACGGGCACCCGCCCGCGCGGTGCGCGCCGTCGTCACGCCGGGCTCGGGGCGACGCGGAAGACGGGCCAGCCGATCTCCGTGCGCCACGCCGACGGGTCCGGGGTGTCCCGCGGCCCCACGAGGTAGGTCTCGCGCACCGGCCCGGTCACGGCCAGGGCGTTGGCGACGACCCACGCACCGAGCTCGCCGTACGTGACGTCGATGTCGTCGTGCTCGCCGACGTGGGTCGCCACCGCCAGCTCGACCGCGGGCAGCGTCACGGGGTGCACGCGGCCGACGCGCGCGGGCCGGTCCGTCGGCCGGTACACGAGCACGTGGCCGCGGCCCTCCTCGAACAGCGCGTTGTCGTAGAGGCCGCCGGGCGCCCCGGCCGGCCGGTCGACCGCCGCGTCGAGCTCGGCCGTGGCGCCGGCGTACCAGGCGAGCACCTCGTCGTGCGCCACGTCGTCCTCGACCGCGGCGACGACGGTCGACGGCACCGCGCGCAGCTCCACCGCGAGCGGGGCCGGCGCGGGTGCCAGCAGCCGGCGCAGCGACGCGACCGCGGCCCGCGTCCGGTCGAGCTCGGCCTCGAGCCGTCGCAGGTGCTCGGCGACCAGGTCGGCCCGTGCGCCGGGCTCGGGCGAGCGCAGGATGCGCCGCACGTCGACGAGGGGGACGCCCAGCTCGCGCAGCCGGTGCACGACCTGGGCGGTCGGGATCTGGTCGGCGGCGTAGTACCGGTACCCGGTCGCGTCGTCGACGGTCGCCGGCTCCAGCAGGTCCGCGTCGTGGTAGCGGCGCAGGGTGCGCACGCTCAGGTGGGTCAGGCGCGAGAACTCCCCGATCGTCAGCACGCCGCCATCGTGCACCCTCCCCCGGGGGGAGGGTCCCGCGCTTGCGCCTCGCCCCGGGGGAGGCCCCACGGTCGAGGCATGACCACGAAGACGCCCGTCCTGCCCTCCGAGCTCCCGCCCGCAGTCCGCGACTACCTCGCCGCGCGCGAGGCGCGCGACGCCGAGCGCGCCCTGCGCGTCTTCACCCCGACGGCGGTGGTCGTCGACGACGGCACCACCTACCGCGGGACCGACGAGGTCCGGCGGTTCCTCGACCGCGCGGGGGCGGAGTTCCGCTACACGACGGAGCTGCTGGGCGCGCGGCGGGTCGACGGCGCCCGCTGGCTGGTCACGCAGCGCCTCGAGGGCGACTTCCCCGGCGGTGTCGTCGAGCTCGGCCTCCGCTTCGTGCTGGACGGCGACCTCGTCGCCGAGCTGGTGATCGCGCCGTGACGTCGGCGCGGACCAGCAGCACCGCCCGTCCGGGCGCACCGGGCTCTCGCCGGACCCGCCGGACGGTCGGCGCCGGCCCGGGACGACTGGGGCGCCACTTCGACGCAAAGCGACCTGCAGTTTTCCGAAACTATCGCGCGGTGAGAAACGTTTCATAGAGCTGCCCGACTGACCTGAACTCCTTGCCCGCGCCGGAAAAGCGCTCCACACTCGCCGGGAACGGCCACCGCGTCGACGTCGACGCGGCTCGCCCGGGCGTCTGCACCGCCATCCTCGTCCAGGGATCACGCTGCAGAGTCCGATAGTTTCGACGCCGATTCGGCACGAAGGAGTGCAGGATGTCCCCGAGCACGACTCTGACCCGCGGTGCGCCGAGGCGCAGCCGGCTGGTCCGCGCACTGGCCGGCCTCGCCGCCGCCAGCACGCTGGCCGTCGGCGCCCTCGTCGCCGCCGCCCCGGCCCAGGCCGCCGACGTGACCCTCACCAACAACGGCACGGGCACGCACAACGGCTTCTTCTACTCGTTCTGGAAGGACAGCGGGAACGTCCAGTTCACGATGGGCGACGCCGGCAACTACCGCACCTCGTGGTCCGGCATCAACAACTGGGTCGGCGGCAAGGGCTGGCAGACCGGTGGCCGCAAGGTCGTCAACTACTCCGGCACCTTCAACCCCGGCGGCAACTCGTACCTGACGCTCTACGGGTGGACCCGAGGCCCCCTCGTCGAGTACTACATCGTCGACAACTGGGGCACCTACCGCCCGACCGGCACCAACATGGGCACGGTCACCAGCGACGGCGGCACGTACGACATCTACCGCACGCAGCGGGTCAACCAGCCCTCCATCGAGGGCGACCGCTCGACGTTCTACCAGTACTGGAGCGTCCGCCAGCAGAAGCGCACGGGCGGCACGATCACCACGGGCAACCACTTCGACGCGTGGGCCAGCAAGGGCATGAACCTCGGTACCCACGACTACATGGTCATGGCCACGGAGGGCTACCAGAGCTCCGGCAGCTCGAACATCACGGTCAGCGAGGGCGGGTCGAGCAACCCGAACCCCAACCCGAACCCGACCAGCACCTCCAACCCGAACCCGGGCACGGGCGGCTGCTCGGTCACCGCGACGCGCGGCGAGGACTGGTCCGACCGCTTCAACGTGACCTACACCGTCAGCGGCAGCTCCGCGTGGACGGTCAACCTGGGCCTGGGCAGCGGCCAGTCGATCCAGAGCAGCTGGAACGCGACCCGCAACGGCACGACGTTCACGCCCAACGGCAACGGGAACTCGTTCGGTGTCACCGTGATGAAGAACGGCAACACCGCGACACCGTCGGCGTCCTGCTCGGGCGGCGGAACGACCAACCCGAACCCCAACCCGACCACGACGACGCCCCCGCCGGCCACCGGGAGCTGCTCGGCCGGCTACGTGGGCCTCACGTTCGACGACGGGCCCACGCCGGCGACGACGAACCAGCTTATCAGCACGCTCCGCAACGCCGGCGCCACCGCGACCGTCTTCCCGACGGGCTCGAACGCCACGAACAACGCGTCGCTCATGCAGGCCTACAAGAACGCCGGCTTCCAGATCGGCAACCACAGCTGGGACCACCCGCACCTGGTAAACATGAGTCAGAGCGAGATCCAGTCGCAGCTCTCGCGGACCCAGACGGCGATCCAGCAGACGGCCGGCGTCACCCCGAACATCTTCCGGCCGCCGTACGGCGAGACCAACGCGACGCTGAAGTCGGTCGAGTCCTCGCTCGGTCTGCGTGAGGTCATCTGGGACGTCGACTCGCAGGACTACAACAACGTCAGCGCGAGCCAGATCCGCCAGGCGGCGAGCCGCCTGACCAACGGCCAGATCATCCTCATGCACGACTGGCCCACGGCGACGATCCAGGCGCTGCCAGGCATCCTCTCCGACCTCGCCTCGCGGAACCTGTGCACGGGCCACATCTCGACGAGCACCGGCCGCGCCGTCGCCCCGTCGGGCGGCACCACGACGCCGACCAACCCGACCACCCCCAACCCGGGCACCGGCGGCTGCACGGTCACCGCGACCCGCGCGGAGGACTGGTCGGACCGGTTCAACGTGACCTACACGGTGAGCGGCAGCTCGGCCTGGACCGTGAACCTGAGCCTCGGCTCGGGCCAGTCGATCCAGAGCAGCTGGAACGCCACCCGGAGCGGGACCTCGTTCACACCGAACGGGAACGGGAACTCGTTCGGCGTCACGGTGATGAAGAACGGCAACGGCAGCACGCCGCCGGCGACCTGCTCGGGAGGGTGACCTCCGACTGACCGACCGAGGCCGTCGGGCCCGGCGCTCCGCTCCTGCGGGGTCCGGGCTCGGCGGCCTCTCGCCGTCCGTCGCCGTCCCGGGGCGCGGCTCCGGCGAGCCGCCCGCGGGTCACGCCCCGGGCAGGTCCTCCGTGAGGTACCGCTGCGCGGACGGGCCCACGAGCGCGACGAGCTCCTCGACGTCGAGCTCCTGCAGGTGCGGGAGCCGCACGACGTACCGCGCGAACGCGATGCCCACGAGCTGGGCGCCGAGGAGCTCCGCCCGCAGAGCGGCGCGGTCCCGCCCGAGCGCCTGCGCGACGGGTTCGAGCAGCCGCTCGGTGACGAACCGACGGACCATCTGGAGCGCCTCGGGCCGCGCGGCCACCGACCGGAACACCGTCTGCAGCCGCGCGCCGGTCACGGGGTCGGCCCAGACCTCCAGGTAGTGCCGCACCACGCGCTCCCCCACCGTGCCGACGTCCCCGGCGAGCAGGTCGGGCATGACCGCTGCGTCGAAGGGCAGCTCGAGCGCGCTCGCGAACAGCTCGTCCTTCGTCCCGAAGAAGTGGTGCACGAGCGCGGGGTCGACGCCGGCCGCCGTGGCGATGCTGCGGATCGTCGCGCGGTCGAAGCCGCGCTCGGCGAACTGCGCGCGGGCCGCGTCGAGGATCGCGTCGCGCGTCCCGCTCTGCCCGGCCCGCCGTCCGCCGCGTCGCACTGCCTCGCCCATGACTCCAGCCTAACGAAATTCACCAAGTGTTGAATTCAACGAGTGATGAGTTCTACGCTCGGAGCAGCGCTCCCCGACCCGGGGACGCGGCGACCGAGGAGCCCTCATGACCGACGTGCACGCAACCCAGAGCACGACCCCCTCCGGCACCGACCCGGCCGGCACCAGGTCCGGCACCGGGTCGCCCGGCGCCCCCGCCCCGGGCACCGCTCCAGCCGGGACCGCCGGCACGGCGCCGTCCGCCACGGCACTGTCCGGCAACGGCGACACCGCCCACCCCGTGCCGACCTCCCCACGGCACCCGTGGGTCACCGCGACCGGCCTGGTCCTGGTGCTGACCGCGGCGATCGCGACGATCTTCGTGGCGTTCTCCCTGCCGGCCGTGACGTCCGAGCCGCACGACGTCCCCGTCGGCCTCACCGGACCGACCCCCGCGGTCGAGGGCGTGCAGCAGGCGCTCGCCGCCGCGCAGCCCGGGGCGTTCGAGGTCACGACCTACCCGGACGCCGACGCGCTCCGCGAGGCGGTGCTGGACCGCGAGGCCTACGGCGGGTTCGTGCTGACGCCCGACGGGGCGACGGTCGTCGTCGCGAGCGGCGCCGGTCCGGTCGTGGCCCAGCTGCTCACGGGCGTCGGCGACGCGCTCGCCGACCAGTCGGGCATGCCCGTCACCACGCAGGACGTCGTGCCCCTGCCCGACGGCGACCCCCGCGGCGCCGGGATCGCCGCGGCCGCCCTGCCGATCACGCTCGGCGCCATGCTCCCGGCGATCGCGCTCGTGCGGGCGCTCCCCCGCCGGCCCTGGCTCCGCGTCGCCGCCGCGAGCGCGTACTCCCTGACGGCGGGCACCACGCTCGCCGTCATCCTCGACGCCTGGTACGGCAGCACGTCCGGCGCCTTCTGGCCCGTCGCCCTCGGTCTGTCGCTCGGCATCGCGGCGATCTCGCTGACCCTGCTGGGGCTCGAGCAGCTCGCCGGCACCCCGGGCTTCGCGGCGGGCGCGGCGCTCGTGATGCTCGTCGGCAACCCGCTCTCCGGCATGACGTCCGCGCCGGTGATGCTCACGCCGCCGTGGGGCGCGGTCGGGCAGCTCCTGCCACCGGGAGCCTCGGGGACGCTGCTGCGGAGCACCGCCTACTTCGACGGCGCGGGCGCCGCAGGCCCGGTGACCGTCCTCGCGGCGTGGGTCGCGCTCGGGGTGCTGCTGAGCGCGGTCGCGTCCGCGGTGCGGCGCCGCTCGCCCGCGGACGCCCAGCACTGAGGGGAGAGGGCCCGGGCGGCACGCGTCGCCCGGGCCCACGCGCACCGGCGACAGGACGCCCGGTCCGGCCGCGCCGACGACAGGACGCCCGGTCCGGCCGCGCCGACGGGCGGTCGGTCGGACCGGGAGCCGGCGGCGGGACCGCGGGCTACCCGACCCTGGCGAGGAACGCCAGGACGCGCTCGGTGACGAGGGCCGCCGCCGCGGGGTCGGAGGACGGCAGCGAGCGGTCCGTGAACAGGTGCTGGTCGCCGGGGTAGAGGAAGAGCTCGCCGTCCTCCGCCTCGGCGACGAGCGCCCGCGCCGCGTCGATGTCGCCCTCGCCGGCGAAGAACGGGTCCTCGCTCATCCCGTGCACCTGCACCGGCACGCCGTCCGGCCAGCCGCCGAGCTCCGCCGCCGGCAGGCACGCCTCGAGCAGGAGCCCACCGCGGGCGCCGGGCCGGGTCTGCGCGAGCCGCTGCGCAGTCATGACACCGGACGAGATGCCCGCGTGGACCAGACCGTCGGGCAGTCCCTCCGCTGCTCGGGCACCGCGCTCGCCGAGCACGTCGAAGCCGATCTCCCCGGCGAAGCGGGCACCCTCCTCGATGGTCGCGAACGTCGCGCCGTCGAACAGGTCGGGGGTGTGCACGACGTGGCCGGCGGCGCGCAGCTCGTCGGCGAACGCGTGGAAGCCCTCGGTCTGCCCGAGCACGTGGTGGAACAGCAGGACCTCGGCCATCGCGGTCTCCTCTCGCTCCCGCCCGCGCGGCGGGCCGTCGGCGGCGGCCCGGGCAGACGATCGAATTCTTCGGAGCGTCCACGCTAGGGCGTCCCGCCCACACGGCGCCGACCCGCACGTCGACGTACGGATCCCCGGTCGATATCTTGACGTCGAGAGACCTGCCGCCGTGCCGAGGAGCCGCCATGTGGGACCCGCGCCAGTACGCGCTCTTCGGCACGCACCGCGGGCGGCCGTTCGCCGACCTGCTCGCCCGCGTCGACGCGCCGGCCCCCCGGCTCGTCGTCGACCTCGGGTGCGGCGACGGGCCGCTCACCCTCGGCCTGACCGAGCGGTGGCCCGGGGCGCGCGTCGTCGGCGTCGACTCCTCGCCGCAGATGCTCGACGCCGCACGTGCGCTGGACACCGAGGGCCGCGTCGAGTGGGTCGAGGCGCGCGCCGAGGACTGGGACCCCGCGACCCTCGGCGGCCCCGTCGACGTCCTCGTGACGAACGCGCTGCTGCAGTGGGTCCCGGGGCACCTCGACCTGCTCCCGCGCTGGGTGCGCGCGCTCGCACCCGGCGGCTGGCTCGCGCTGCAGGTGCCCGAGAACTTCGGGGCGCCGTCGCACCGGCTCATGCGCGAGGTCGCCGCCCGGCACCCGCGCGCCGCGGACCTGCTCCCCCTGCTCGAGCGGGCGGCGGCGGTCGCCTCGCCGGGCGAGTACCTGGGCGCGCTGGCCCGTCTCGGGCTCGAGCCCGACGTCTGGACGACGACGTACGAGCACGTCCTCGACCCCGCGGGCGAGCAGGCGTCGCCGGTGCTCGAGTGGGTCCGGGCCACCGGGCTGCGGCCGGTGCTGGGCGTCCTGACCGACGACGCCGAGCGCGCGGCGTTCCTCGACGACTACACCGCCGAGCTGGACCGCGCCTACCCGCGCGCGGAGTGGGGGGTCGTGCTCGGCTTCTCGCGGGTCTTCGCCGTCGGGCACAGGTCCGCGTAGGGGCCGTCGGGCGACCTCACGCCTCCCAGCGCGGGACCTCCTGGCACGGGTGCAGCCCGGCCGCGTCGGTCGCGTGCGAGTTCTGCACCGCGACCTCCGTGCCGAACTCGAGGTAGTCCCGCAGGGCGTCGCGCGTGCGGGCGTCGTCGGGCAGCCCGGCGGTGTCGGCGGCCGCGAGGAAGAGGTCGACGAACCGGCGGCGCTGGTCCTCGCGGATCGCCTTGCCCTCGTGCGGGGCGAGCAGCGCGGGGAACCCGCCGAGCTCGTCGGTGTACCGGGTCGGGCCGCCGAACACCTCCGCGAGGAAGGCCGCCAGGTGGTCGACGTGCGCCGGGTGGCCTGCACCGAACAGCGGCTGCAGCAGCGGGTCGGTCAGCACGGTCGGGTACCAGGCGGCGACGAGCCGGCGCAGCCCGTCCGTCCCACCGACGTGCTCGTACAGGCTCTCGGCGCCGTCGGGCAAGGCGGGCGCGGTGTCGACGGTCGGTGCGGCGGGCTCGGTCATCGTGCCTCCCTGGGGCGTCCTGCCACCGTGGCACGGGGCCCGGACGGGCGACAAGGCTCCGCGTTCTGCCCTCGGCGGAGCGGCGCCGGTCAGCGGCGCAGCCGCTCCACGAGCCACGCGGCCGCGTCGTTCCCGGCGGCCCCGGCTCCCCGCACCAGCAGCCGCTGCACCGCGCCGGGCTGGACCGCGCTCGGCTGCACGGCGGGCGTCGCCGCCCCGGGTGCCGCCGGCACGGGAGCCGGGGCGGGTGGCGGCGGGCCGAGGAAGATCTCGCGGATCACCGTGGCCTCGGCCTCGAGCTCGGCGGCGCGGCCCGGGTCCGCGACCGCCGAGGCGCTGCGGTGCTGCTCCGCGACCTCGACCGTCACGACCGTCATGCCGCGGGACGGCGCCCACTGCCCGAGCGACCGGCCCCGCGCCGCCTCGACCTTCATCTGCTTCGCGGACAGCGCCTTGTCCTGCCCCGGGTACAGGCTCGTCCACGCCGTGCCGCGGCGGTTGCCGCGCGTGTTCACCCCGAGCGCGTCGGCCCGCTTCGCCATCGTGAGTGCGAGCGCGTCGGCCGCCTGCGCCTGGGGGTCGCCGGCCGCGGCCGTGGACGGGTGCGGGTCGGCGAAGATGCCCGCCTGCCCGAGGTCCTTGATCGCGTGCACCGACACGATCCGCGACGGCTTGAAAGCCTCGATCAGGGCCATCAGCGCGATGTTCGACGGCTCGACGATCCGGCCCTTGGCGTCGAGCGGCTTCGTCAGGTCGAGGTCCTTGCCCACGTCCGGGAACTGCCGGTTGGGGTCCATCTCGCCGGGCGTCGACCGGCCGGGGTCGTTCGCGGCGTTGCGCAGCTGCTGGTACTTCGCGACGGCGATCCCCGACTGGGCCTTCGCGAGCTTGTCCTCCCAGGCCGCGCGCGACGCGACGTTCGCGGGGAACAGTCGAGGGACGACGACCACGGTGAAGTGCGGCTGCATCGTCTGGAGCTGCACGAGCAGCCGCTCCGCGACCTCGACGCCCGACTGCTCGGACCCGTGCACGCCCGCGACGACGAGCGCGACCTCCGGCACCTTGCCCACGAACAGGTGCGCCGTGGTCGCCGCGCCGCTGCCGGCCGCGTCGAGCCCGATCGGGACGCCGGCCTGGGCGACGGCCCGCAGGAGCAGGCCGGCGGCCCCGAACTGACCCGGCAGCGGCGGCATCACCTGGATCGCCCGGAGCAGCTGCGCGTCCGCGGTCGCCTCGGTGGCCTGCGCCGCCGCGGCGGCGACCTTCGCGGGGTCGGGCGCGCGCTGCACGGTGTCCTCGACCGCCGGTGGCCGGCGGAGCCCGAGCGCCGCCGTCGTCGCCGCGGCGAGGACCGCGTTCCCGAGGCCCGGTCGGGACGTGCCCGCGTCGACGGCGGCCACGGCCGGGGTCGACCGCTGCACCGCGCCCGTCCGCCGCTCACCCGCGACCCCGCGCCGCTCGTGGGGACCGGCCATCCGCATCGCCGCCCTCGTGGTCGCCACCCGGCGCCGGCAGGCACCCGGGTGCGGTCCCGACCAGGGTCCTCCCGGCTCACGCGACGCCGGCGGTCGTCCGGGCAGCCGAAGGGGACGACGCGCCTGCCCGCGGCGACCCGCGGCAGGAACCACCCCCGCCGCCGCTCACGAGACGCCCGAGGACCGCCGATCCACGAGGCATGGGATACGCAGACCAGCCCCGGTACTCCCCGAACGGGAGGTTCTTCTGGGACGGGCACCGCTGGACGCCGGTCGAGGACCGGCTTTGGGACGTGGACCTGCCCTCGGCCGTCGACACCGCCGAGCCGGGTGCGCCGTGCGCGCACTGCGGCGCGAGCCCGGGTCGCCGGTCGTTCGGCGACGTGGCCGTCGTGTGGCTGCTCTCGCTCGTGATCTCGCTCGGCGTCGTCACCGGCGGGCTCGCGACGTACGTGGTCGCAGCGCCCTGACGCACACCCCACGACCGCGCGGCGGCGCTCGGCCACCTGAGGCGTGCGCGAGACTGGTCCCCATGCCGCGACCGACGCGTGCGCCCAGCCGCACCGCACCGCCCGCCCCGGCCGTCCCCCACCGCACCGCCGCCCCGGCCCCGTGACCGACGCGCTCGCCCAGGTCGCCGACCTCGGCACCTCGACCGTCCTGCTGCTCCTGCTCGCGGCGCTGCTCGCGGGCTGGGTCGACGCCGTCGTCGGCGGCGGCGGGCTGCTCCAGCTCCCCGCGCTGCTGCTGGTCCCCGGGGTCTCCCCCGTGCAGGCCCTCGCGACGAACAAGCTCGCCGGGATCATGGGCACGAGCGTGAGCGCCGTCGTCTTCTACCGCCGCGTGCGGCCCGGCCTGCGCACCGCGGCGCCGATGGCCGTCGCCGCGCTGCTCGGCGGTGCGGGCGGCGCGGCTCTCGCGAGCTCGCTGCCGCCCGAGGTCATCACCCCGATCGTCCTCGTCGCGCTCGTCGTCGTCGCCGTGTGGACCCTCGCCCGTCCCGCCGCGGGGCGCGTGACGCGGCTGCGGTGGTCGGGAGCGCGGCACACCGGCGCCGCCGTGGTGCTCGGGCTCGCGGTCGGCGGGTACGACGGCCTCGTCGGCCCCGGTACGGGGAGCTTCCTCGTCATCGGGCTCGTCGGGCTCCTCGGCTTCGCGTTCCTCGAGGCGTCCGCGAACGCCAAGATCATCAACGTCGTGACGAACCTGGGTGCGCTGGTCGTCTTCGCGCTGCAGGGTGCACCGCTGTGGGCTCTCGGGCTGCTGATGGGCGCCGCGAACGTCGTCGGCGGCTACGTCGGCGCGCGCATGGCCGTCGCCCGCGGCAGCGGGTTCGTGCGGGTCGTCTTCCTCGTCGTCGTCACGGGGCTGATCGTGCGCCTCGCGTGGGACCTGGTGGCCTGAGGCCTGCGCGGGCGGGCCGCCGCGCACGCGAGCCCCCCGCAGGCCCGCCGAGGCCCGGGCGGGTGACGTCCGGCCGGACGGCCCCGGGAAGCCGTCCGCCGCGGTTAGGCTGCCGCGGGGCGACGGCGGACCTGGTCCGCGCCGCCCCACCGTGATGCCCGGGCCGGGCACACGTCACGCCCGTCAGGGCACGAGAAGACAGGGGAACCGGTGGCCGTCCTCACCGCGGACAAGCGGGTGCTCCACGCCGACCTGCAGGGGGACTCGGTTCGCGCCGCGTCCGGCTCGATGGTCGCGTACACCGGCAGGGTCGAGTTCAAGTCGGCCGGCATGGGCGGCGGCGGCGGGTTCCGCGCGGCGCTCAAGCAGAAGGTCGCCGGCGAGTCCATCTCGCTCATGACGTGCGCGGGTGCCGGCCGCGTCTACCTCGCGCAGGACGCGATGGACGTGACCGTCGTGCAGCTCCAGGCCGACACGCTCACCGTCGAGTCCGAGCACGTGCTCGCCGTGACCGAGGGCCTCCAGCTCGACGTCCAGTTCTCCGGGCTGCGCGGCATGACGACCGGCCAGGGCCTCGCGACGACCAAGATCTCCGGGACCGGGCAGTGCGCGATCATGTCGCACGGCCCGCTGATCGCGCTCGCCGTCACCCCCGGGCAGCCGCTCGTCGTCGACCCCGACGTGTACGTCGCGGGCGTCGGCCAGACGCAGATGAGCCTCGTCTCCGGCGTCTCGTGGCGCTCGATCACGGGCGACGGCGGCGGGGAGCCGTTCTCGCTGCGCTTCGAGGGCCAGGGCACCGTGTACATCCAGCCGGCCGAGCGCTGAGGGGCGGGGACATGCCGTTCGAGATCGTCAACAAGAAGGTCGTCCGCGCCCAGGTCAGCCAGCAGAGCCCCGTGCTCGCGCGGCGCGGCGCGATGCTCGGCTACGACGGCCAGGTCACGTTCCGCCCGATCCAGGGCCAGGGCCACGGGGTCGGCGGGATGGTCGGCGCCGCGATGTCCGGCGAGTCCAACCCGATGATGGCGACCGAGGGCAACGGCTCGGTGCTCTACGGGTTCCGCGGGCTGTACGTCACGGTCGTCGAGCTCACCGGCGACTCGCTCACCGTCGAGGCGGACCGGCTGCTCGCGCACGACGCGAACCTCCAGACCAGCGTCGAGTTCATCGGCCAGGGCGGCATCCGCTCGGCCGTGCGCGGCGCCATGACGGGTCAGGGCCTGTTCACGACCCGGGTCGGCGGGCACGGGTCCGTCGCGCTGCTCTCGCACGGCGGCACGTTCCCGCTCCAGCTCAACGGCGAGACCGTCGGCGTCGACCCGCAGGCGTACGTCGGGCACGTCGGCGCGCTCCAGGTCGACCTCAAGGCCAGCGTCGGCATGCGTGACCTCGTCGGGCGCGGCTCCGGCGAGGCGTTCCAGCTCCACGTGGCCGGTCACGGCACCGTCTACGTCCAGGCCTCGGAGGCGAAGTTCTGATGATCACCGGGATCGACGCGGCCGTCCTCGACGCCCAGACGCTGCCCAGCAACGACAACGTCAACGCCTACGCGTTCAGCATCGACCTGAACGGCGAGTGGTTCACGTCCAAGGGCGCGATGATCGCCTACTACGGGACCATCGAGTTCTCCGGCGTGAGCGCGTTCGCGTCGCGCGCCGCGTGGGTCGCGGCCCGGTTCGCCTCGCCGCTCTACTCGCAGGACTGGGTCGTCGCGAGCGGCCGCGGCAAGCTCGTGATCGGCGACCGCGGCAACGACATCAACTCCTACGACCTCGAGGACGGGAACCTGACGATCAAGCAGGTCAACCTGCTCGCGTTCGAGACGGGCCTCGAGCTCAAGCAGTCGATCGTCCCCGGCTTCGTCACGCTCATCGGCACCGGCAAGTTCCTCGCGTCGTCCAACGGCCCGGTGATCTTCGTCGAGCCGCCGTTCCGCGCGGACCCCGAGGCCCTGCTCGGCTGGGCCGACTGCCCGTCCCCGAGCCAGCACTACGACTACAACTGGATGGCGTACTCGCTGATGTCCGGGGTCCAGGCGATGCTCGGGCGCGAGTCCGGCGAGGAGCGCCAGTACGACTTCACCGGTGCCGGCACCGTCCTCCTGCAGTCCTCGGAGGTGCAGCGCCACGACCCCGCGCTCGCCCGGATCGTCGAGGCGCAGACCAACCTGCTCGACAACCAGACGGCCGGGCAGCTCGGGCAGCGGCTGATCGCACGGTCGCAGCAGCAGTAGGAGCCGGCCGCGGGGCGGCGACACGGAAGGGGCGGGTGCTGTCACGACGGCGCCCGCCCCTTCCGTCCGTCTGGGCCCCCACGGCCGTTGACGCCCCGGTGGTCCGTGGTCTTCAGTGGTCGGGCAGCCGACGACGGCCCGACGCCGGCGCACCCTCGTCCCAGGAGGCCGGGTGACGCCCAGCCCGTCGAGTCCGTCACCGCCCAGCCGGCCCCAGCGTGTCGTCGTGCTCGGCGCGAGCCTCGCCGGGGCGCTCGCCGCCGCAGCCGCCGCGTCCTCGGGCGCCGGCCGCACGGTGACCGTCCTGGAGCGGGACGAGCTGCCCACGACGCCCCGGCCCCGCAGCGGCGTCCCGCAGGGGCGGCAGCCGCACGTCTTCCTGCTGCGCGGGCTCCTCGCGGTCGAGGAGCTGCTGCCCGGCTTCCGCGACGACCTCCGGGCGGCCGGCGCCGTCGAGATCGACACCGGTGACCTCGCCTGGAACAGCGAGCTCGGGTGGCAGCCGACCGGGCGGCCCCAGTTCGCCCTGCTGTCCGCGACCCGGCCGCTCTTCGAGGACGTGGTGCGGCGGCGCGTGGCGCAGCTCCCGGGCGTCGACGTCCGTGACGGCGTGCGGGTCGAGGGCCTGCGCCGCGGCGAGCCGGGCGACGCCGCGTGGTGGGTGGACCTCGCGGACGGCACGAGCGTCGCCGCGGACCTGGTGGTCGACGCGACCGGCCGCAGCTCGCGGCTGCCGGTGTGGCTCGACGCCCTCGGGGTCTCGCCCGCGCGGGTCACCGACGTCGACGCACGGGTCGGGTACGCCTCGCGCCTGTACGCGCTCGCGCCCGGCGTCGTCGCCCCGACCGGGGTCGTCGTGCAGCAGTCACCGGGCGATCCGCAGGGCGGGCTCGCGCTGCCCGTGGAGGGCGGCCGGTGGATCGTGGCCGGCGTGGGCTCGGGGGCGCTGCGGCCGCCGCGGGACGACGACGGGTTCGTCGCGCACCTGCGCGGGCTGCGCGACGGCGCGCTCGCCGAGATCCACGACGCCGGACGCGCCGAGGGCGAGGTCGCGGTGCACCGGCAGACCGGCAACCGCCGGCACCACTACGAGGACGTGCGCGACTGGCCCGCGGGCCTGCTCGTCACCGGCGACGCGCTGTGCGCGTTCGACCCGGTGTACGGCCACGGGGTGACGGTGGCCGCGTGCGAGGCGCTCGTGCTGCGCGACGCGCTCCGGCGCGGGCTGCGCCCCGGCGGCGAGCGGCGGGTGCTCCGGAGGCTCGCCCGCGAGGCCGCGGTGCCGTGGGCCATCGCGACCGGGGAGGACCTGCGCTTCGCGACGAGCGAGGGGCGGCCGCCCGCGGTCTCGGCGCTGCTCGGGCGGTGGACCCGGCAGGTCGGCCTGCTCGCGGTGCACGGCGACGAGCTCGCGCACCGGACGACGTCGACCGTGTACCACCTGATGGGTCCGCCGCGGCTGCTGCTGCGCCCGCGACTCGTCGTGGCGGCCGTGCGGGCCCGCCTGCGCGGGTTCGGCCCGGCGACCGAGCGGCCGCTCGTCGTGCGCCCCGACGCGGGTGCGGGGGTCGGCCCGGGCGCGCCTGCGGGCAGCAGCACGCACGTGCCCGACGGCGCACGCACCGACCCGGGCGGGCACGACGCCGGCCGGGCGGCAGACGCCAGCCCGGCCGGACGGTGAGCAGGCCTCAGGCCGAGCGCACCTTCATCGTGTACGTGCCCGTGCCCCGCTTCTCGTCGAAGTGGCGCACGCGCAGGTAGTACGTGCCCGGGTCGAGGGCGGTCGCGATGCGGGCGTTGAGGCCTACACCGCTGTCGTCGTCCGACGCGACGAGCTTCGTCGGGTCCTCGGGGCCGAACAGGTCCATCACGAGGTCCGTCGGTCCGCGGGTGTTCGCGACGTACGTGCCCGCGGTCGAGACCGTGAACTTGTACAGGTCCTCCTCGCCGGCCTCGCCGATCGAGGCGGGCGTGCGGTTGACCGCGTCGACGAGCAGCTCGGTCGCCTGGAGCTCCGGCGGCTTGATGGTCCTCGGGTAGGCGTCGGCGCTGCCGATGTAGGACTTGTCGACCTCGGAGAGCACCTCGTTGGCCTCGGTGCCGACCCCGTCGAGGGTCCACCGGGCGGGGAAGAAGTACAGCATGATCGACTTCGGGTCGAACTTCGTGCCCTTGACCTGGTCGGCCGTGTACTTCTTCAGCACGTTGTGCCGGATCGTCTCGGGGCTCCAGTTGTTGGGCGGGCCCATGAGGTCCTTGATGACGACGGCCTCGTTCCAGCGGATGCCGCCGTCCGGGTTCTGGTGCTCGTGCGCGAGGCCGAGCGCGTGCCCGAACTCGTGCGCCGCGGTGCCCCCGTCGAGGAAGCCGAGGTTCATCGTCGGCTCGTCCGGCGGGATCGTGACGTTGTCGGTGCCGACGTAGGACCACGCGCCGTCGGTGGAGTCGAACGCGATGCGGATCTGGGCGTCGGGCGCGTCGTCGAACACGAAGTGGATGTTGGCGTGCTCCGTCCACCACCCGGCCTGCTCGCGCGCGACCTGCCGCTGCGCGGGCGTGCCGCCGAGGAAGCGGACGTGCAGCGTGGACCCGGTGATCCACAGCTTGTGCAGCAGGGTGATGGCCTGCAGCCGGCCGTCGACGTCGGCGGTGCGCTGGAGGCGCTGCTGGTCGCGGAACAGGATGCGGTCGGTGCAGAACCTGGCCTTCTCGGGTGTGGACATGCTCGGCTCCTGGGCTGGGCGGGCGGACGGTCGGGGCGTCGTCGGGCGGCGACGCAGGGAGGACGCCGGGCGCGTGCCCGTGATACGCGACGCCGCGCGCGGCTCCCCCCGGTGCCACGGCCGCGGCCTGTGCCGAGCACCGTACGAGCACCGACCGACACGTGCTCCTCGGGCCGCACCGCGGCTGCCCGTTGCGGCACGGTCGGCACCGGATCGCCCGCAGCCCTTGGCCTCGGCGCGCCCGCTTGGCAGGGTGAAGGCACCGACCGACGACGACCGGGAGCCGCCATGACCACCCTGCGCCGGACCCGAGGGCTCGCCCTCCTGACCACGACGCTGCTCGCCACGACGCTCGCCGTCCCACCCGCCCTGGGCGCCCCACCGTCCGCGCCCACCGACGTCGCACCCGCTGCCGCACGGACCGCGGCACCCGTCCCCGAGATCGACTGGCAGCCGTGCGGCGAGGGCCTCGAGCCGTTCCTGTGCGCGACGGCCGAGGTCCCCCGCGACCACTACCGCCCGCGCGGCGCGACGACCACGATCGCGCTGACCCTGCTCCCCGCGAGCGGCGACCCGGCCGAGCGCGTCGGGACGCTGTTCACGAACCCGGGCGGCCCGGGCGGCAGCGGCGTCGAGTTCGTCCAGCAGGCTGCCCCGTTCATCTACCCGCCGGAGGTGCTCGCGCGGTTCGACGTCCTCGGCTTCGACCCGCGTGCGGTCGCCGGCTCGGACCCCGCGACGTGCTTCCGCACCCAGGCCGAGGAGGACGCGTCGCCGCTGCTCGCGACGCCGTACCCGATCACGCCGCGCGAGGAGGCCCGGTACACGCTCGAGGGCCTCGCTCTCGCCGCGCGCTGCCAGGTGACGTCGCCCGTGCGGTTCGCGACCGCGTCGACGGCCAACGTCGCCCGCGACATGGACCTGCTGCGGGCGGCCGTCGGCGACGAGCGCCTGTTCTACGCCGGGTACAGCTACGGCACGTACCTCGGCGCGACCTACGCGCGCCTGTTCCCCGACCGGGTCGGGCGGTTCCTGCTCGACGCGACCGTCGACCCCGTCGCGTGGAGCGGCACCGGCTCGGGCGACGCGGCCCCGTCCGTCCCGCTCGGCATCCGCATCCGGCAGGGGCTGGGCGCGCACGAGACCTTCGGGGAGTTCACGCGCCTGTGCGCCGAGGGCGGCCCGGCGACGTGCCCGCTCGCCGCGCTCGGCGACCCCGCGACCGTCGCGTACGAGACGTTCGACCGGCTCGCCACGCAGCCCGTCGAGATCCCGCTCCCGGACGGCACGACCATGCTCGTGACGCAGCAGCTCGCGGTCGCGACCACGTTCCAGTCGCTCTACTCGCCCGCGCTGTGGCCGGACCTGGCCGCGCTGCTCGCGGAGCTCGCCGCGCCTTCCCCCGACCCGTCGGCCGTCGCGTCCGCCGCCGCCGGGACCCGCTCGGCCCTCGGCGCCCGCCTGCGCGGAGAGGACTACCCGTCGATCGGCGGCGCCCTCGCGAGCCTGTGCGTCGACACCGCCTCGAACGGCCGCGTCGACCGGTACCCGCGCCTGATCGACGCCTACGACGAGACCGCGCCGTACTTCGGCCGGTTCCGCGGCTGGGTGGGCCTGCCGTGCGAGGGCTGGAAGATCGAGGACCGCGACGCGTTCACCGGTCCGTGGGAGCAGACGACGACGGCCCCGGTGCTCGTCGTCGGCACGCGGTTCGACCCCGCGACGCCGTACCAGCAGACCGAGCCGTACCGGGACCTGTTCCCGGCGGGTCACCTGCTGACGCTCGACGGCTGGGGCCACACCGCGCTCGGCAAGAGCGCGTGCGTCGACGGGCACATCGCGACGTACCTGCTCACCGGCGAGCCGCCCGCCGACGGCTCTGTCTGCGCGCCGGACTCGGTGCCGTTCGCTCCGGCCGACCCGGGCGCCCGCTCCGCAGCACCGCGGATCGACGTCCCGCCGGGACTGCCGTTCTGGTGACCTGACCGGACCCGGCCGGCTCCGCTGCCACGGCGGCGGGGCCGGCCGGCGGCGTGCAGGGGGTGTCGCGGGGCCGACCGGCGGGCGTGCAAGGTGCGTCGCGGGGCCGGCCGGCGGCGTGCAGGGTGCGTCGCCGGACGCACGACGAGCGCCGCGGTGGCCCGTCGGGCCGCGTCGACGGCGCGTGGTGCGTGAGCGAGGGGGCGGGGTCAGCGCCTGAGCGCGGCGAGGACCTCGTCGGTCGTCGTCGTCTCGCCGAGCACGGGGAAGACGCCGTCGACCGCGTGGCGGTAGCCGTCCTCCGTCAGGTCGGTCGTCGCGTCGACGACCACGACCACGTGGAAGCCCGCGTCGTAGGCGTCCCGGGCGGTCGACTCGACGCCGTAGGACGTCGCCAGCCCGACGAGCACCAGCTGGGTGACCCCGCGCTCGCGGAGGCCCGCCGTGAGCGTCGCGTCGAGCGAGCTCCAGCCGTGGTGCTCGCCGCGGAGGTCGCTCGGCCGGGCGTCGAGCTCGGGCACGAGCGCGAGCGCGTCCTCGGGGACGGGTGGACGGTTGCCGCCGAGCTGCGTGCGTCCGGGCGGCGGGGCGTCGAGGCGGGCGGTCGTCAGCACGACGGGGAGGTCCCGCTCGCGGAAGGCGGCGGCGAGGCGCGCGGAACGGCGCACGACGTCGGCGGTCGGGTGCACGGTCGGGCTCCCCACGGTCGCGAGCTGGAGGTCGACGACGACGAGCGCCGGCGTGGGGTCGAGGACGCTGAGCGGCATGGCGGTGCTCCTCCTGGTGCGCGGTGTCGAGCACCTGTACCGACCGTCGGCGTCGACGGATCTCATCGCCGAGGCGTCGGCCGTCCCGTCGGTGCCTCTCGCCCGTCCGTACGCCGCGCCCGTCGGCGCCCCTCGCCCGTCGGTGCCCCTTCCCGGTCGTGCCCCTCACCCGTCGGTGCGCCTCTCGCTGGTACGCCGCGGACGACGGCACGGCGGAGGGCGAGCGGTCCGCGCGCGCCTCTGCACTCCGAAAGACTTGCCAGCGTCGTATCAGCGATATATCGTTACTGCATCGACGGAGCATCCGCTCCCTCCCGGCGCCCGAGGCAGCCGAGCGACCACGCTCGCCCCCGCGCCGCACCTGCCGCCTCGACCGCCCGGTCCGCGGCACCCACGAACCCCAGGAGACCTCCCGTGCGACACCACCCCCATCACCACCACCGCGACCTCCCCTCCGACCGCGCCGAGCGGCGCGGACCCGACCCCGCGGACGCCGTGACCGGCCGGATGTGGCGCGCGCGCCGCAACCGCGGCGGCTTCCCCGGCTTCCCGGCCGACGACTCGGGCGCCGCGCCCGGGCGTTCTGGCG
>NZ_JBFTER010000078.1:0-23418 GCF_047229345.1 Cellulomonas jepli
CCCACCCCCCCCCCCCCCCCCCCACCCCCCCCCCCCGATTTTCGTGGGCTGCGTCAGATGTTTATAAGCGACTGGGCCGGGTGGGGGGCGTGCGCGCCGCGGGCGGGCGGGGCGCCGGCGCCGGTGTCGTCGTCCTCGTCGCGGGTCGCTGTGCGGCGCGAGGCGAGACCGATCGCGAGCGCCGTCACCGCGAGCCAGGTCGCGAGGGCCGGGACGTCGCGGTGCGTGACCCACAGGCTCGGCAGCCCGATGTACGGGGCGAGCAGACGGCCCTGGCCGATGATCTCGTCCCGGGTGATCGGGGTGCTGTCGGGCTCGGCGTTCGCGTCGCCGGCGGTGACGAACGTGCCGTCCTCGTTCGCGCCGACGACGCGGTGCAGGCGGATCTTCGCGACACCGCTCGGCTCGGCCTCGGCGGGGCTGTCGTACTGCACGACCGCCCCGACGGGGACCGGCTGGTCGTCGGGCAGGGTGGTCGTCAGGACGACGTCGCCGGGGTTGATCGTGGGCATCATCGAGCCGGTCTGCACGACCGTGGTGTGCCAGCCGAGCATGCCGGGGACGAACGCGACCGCGGCGAGCGCGGCGAGCAGCACGAGGTAGCTGCGCGCGACCGTGGCCACGACCAGCCAGCCCCAGCCGGGCGGGGTGAGCGCTCGGCTGCGGCGGGTGGTCGTGGCCGTGGTCACGGGGTTCCGGGTGCGGGTGCTCAGCCGGCCGGGGTGTCGTTGCTCTGGAGCTCCCAGACCATGTCCATGCTCACGCGCGCGCCCTGCAGGGCGTCGATCTGCTGCTGGGTGAGGCCCGTGGTGTCGAACTTCCACGTGCCGCGGTAGGTCCGGCTCTCGCCCGGCGTGCCGGCGGTGTTCCAGGCCGAGCCGCCCGTGGCGTAGTCCTTGTTGACCTGGGCCAGCGTCGCGATCGGGGCGGCGGGCTGGTTGTCGGGGGTCGGGACGAAGCCGGTGCAGTCGTTGAACGAGCCGCCCGTGCCCTGCTCGACGTCGAACACGATGTGGTTCTCGAGGCCCTGCGCCGACGGAGCCAGGCTCGACACGTACGTGCGCACCTGCCCGGGCACGTTCGCGCCGGACGTCACGACGAGGCAGCGCGAGCCGGTCTGGCCGGGGACGAGGTTCTCGACGGTGAAGCCGGCGACGCCGTTGTCGTCGTCGGTCAGCACGACGGAGCCGCTGCTCCACGCGTTGCCCGAGGAGCGCGTCGTCGCGGTGAACGCGGCGTTCGACGACTGCCACACGAGGGTTCCCGCGGCGAGGATCGCGACGGGCGTCGCGGCGAGGGCGGCGATGCGGTGGGCGCGGGACGAGGGTGTCTTCTTCACGGAGGTGCCTGTCTGCGAGTGCGGTGCGTCGCGCTCGGTTCCCCCCGGTCACGACCCTCGCCGCCCGGTGGTGCGGGCGACTCAACCGGAGCAATCGGCGGGGCATCCGGGTGACTGAGGGATGAGGCGTTGTGACGTGGATCACACACGGGTGGCCCAGCGGTGGGCGGATCGGGGCGGTTCGCGGTCGCCCGGGCGGCGCAGCGGACCGGCGACCGGGCGTGTCACCCGGACGGTGGTCCGGCCGGCTGCCCGCCGGGTGGCTCCCGGGTGGCCGTCGGGTCGCTGTCGGTGCGTCGGCGCCCCGACCTGCACGATCGGCCGCGGCGCGCCACCGGGGCGGCCGTGCGGAGCGGGTGAACCGCGCCGATCTCACCCCTCGGACGAACGTCCTCTCAGGAGGCCGTCGCCCGCGCCGATGACAGGGGAATGACGCCCGACGAGCGCATCCCCGCAGCAGCCGCCACCCCCGCAGCCACCGGCGCGGCACCCGGGACCGCGGCACCCGCGACGACCGCGCCCGAGGGTGCCGCGGCCGCCTCGAGCACCGCGGCCGCCTCGAGCACCGCGGACCAGGCAGCCCGCCCGACCAGCCCGCGCGCGACCGGCAGCCGCGGCGCGGGGCCCGACGACGACCGCCCGCTGCTCTCGGCGCTGCGCCGCTGGACCCGCAGCCGGACCGTGCTCGCCGTGACGGCCGGGGTGCTCGTGCTCGGGGGCGCCGGGGCCGCGGTCGCCGCGTCGTCCGCCGGCTCCGCGGACGCGCCGCGCGACGTGCCGCTGACCGCCGCGCTCGCGAGCATCGCCACGGGCGACGTCACGACGGCGACCCTCGACGACGGCACGAGCACGGTCACGCTCGACCTGGCCGGGGGCGACGCGACACGGACCCGCTTCCCGGCCGGCTACGGCGACGAGCTCACGCAGACCCTCGTCGACGCGGACGTCGCCCTCGAGACCGTCGACGGTACGCACCAGGGCCCCGTCGCGGAGGCCGCGCTGCGCGTCTTCCCCGTCGTGCTCGTGCTCGGCCTGCTGTTCCTGCTCGTGCGCGTCCTCAACCCGGGCGTGCTGGGCGCGACCAAGAAGAAGGCGCTCACGTCCGGCGAGGTCCCCACGGTCACGTTCGCCGACGTCGCGGGCGCCGACGAGGCCGTCGACCAGCTCCGCGAGATGGTCCAGCTCCTGCGCGACCCCGCACGCTTCGCGGCGGTCGGTGCGACCCGGCCGCGCGGTGCGCTGCTCGTCGGCCCGCCCGGGACCGGCAAGACGCTGCTCGCGCGCGCCGTCGCCGGGGAGGCCGGCGTCCCGTTCTTCGCGCTCGCGGGCTCCGACTTCGTCGAGACGTACGTGGGCGTCGGTGCGCGGCGCGTGCGCGACCTGTTCGCCGAGGCCCGCAAGGCCGAGCGCGCGATCATCTTCATCGACGAGATCGACGCCGTCGGGCGCGCGCGCAGCGGCACGGGCAGCAACGGCAACGACGGCGAGCGGGAGAACACCCTGATCTCCCTGCTCAACGAGATGGACGGGTTCGGCAGCTCGCAGATCGTCGTGCTCGCGGCCACGAACCGTGCCGACATCCTCGACGCCGCGCTGACCCGCCCGGGCCGCCTCGACCGCGAGGTCCACGTCCCGAACCCCGACCGGCGCGGGCGGACGCTGATCCTCGAGGTGCACGGCCGCACGCGCCCGCTCGCGGCCGACGTCGACCTCGTCCAGGTCGCCCGGCAGACGCCCGGCATGTCCGGCGCCGACCTCGCGCAGGTCGTCAACGAGGCCAGCATGGAGGCCGCCCGGCGGGGTCAGCCGCTCGTGGACGCCGCCTGCTTCCAGGCCGCGATCGCCACGGTCGCGCTCGGCCGGGCGCGCACGTCCGCGCTGGTCACCGAGTTCGACCGCCGCGTCACCGCGTGGCACGAGGCCGGCCACACGATCGCCGCGGCGCTCCTGCCCGACGCCGACGACCCGGTGTCCGTCACGATCGTCCCGCGCGGGCCCGCGGGCGGCGTCACGTGGATGAGCGGCAGCGACGACATCTTCCTGCCGCGCAAGAAGGCCCTCGCGCAGCTCGTCGTCGCGATGGCCGGGCGGGCCGCCGAGGAGCGGCTGCTCGACGGCGAGTTCACGCAGGGCGCCTCGGGCGACCTGCAGAGCGCGACGAGCCTCGCGACGTCGATGGTCACGCAGTACGGCATGACCGGCTTCGGCTACGCGCAGGTCGACGCCGACACGCTCCGGGTCGGGGGAGAGGTCGCCGCCCGCGCGCACGCGCACGTCGACGCGCTGCTCCAGGAGGCGCACGCCGCCGCGACCACGCTGCTCGCCGAGCACCCCGCGCTGCTCGAGGCCGTCGCCGACGCCCTGCTGCTCGACGAGACGCTCGACGGGCCGCAGGTGTTCGCGCTCGTGGCCGAGCACTCGAGCCCGGCGCAGGGAGCGGTCACCGCCGCCTGAGTCAGGAGTCCAGCCGCGTCCGGATGACCCCGTCGGCGTCGGGCAGCCACGCCTCGAGCAGCGGCGGGTCGTTCGTCCGCCCGCGCCAGGCCGCCCGCGTCGCACCCGCGAGGAGCGTCCGCAGGTCCGGCGGCGCGTCGCCCTCGACCCAGCGCTGGCGCGCGCGCCCGTCGGCGGCGACCCACACGAGGCTCTCGACGCGCTCGGGCGCCGGCGGCGAGGCCAGCACCGAGCCGACGCCGTCGGGCAGGTCCGGCCACACGAACACGTGCGCCCGCGGTCGCAGCCCCACGCGCGGGTGCTCGCTGGTGAGCCGGTGCCAGCGCGGCCACGGCCCCCACTCCTCGACCATGACCGCGCCGTACGCCTCGAGCAGCGCGTCGACCTCGGCCCAGAACGCGGCATCGACCGCGCGGCGGTCCTCCCACGGGGAGACGTCGGTGGGGGCCGGGTCGTTGGGTGACTGCGCGACCTCCTCGCAGTCGAGCCCGGCAGCCAGCGCCCGCGTCAGGGAGCGCGGGCACGGCTCGGCGGCACCGAGGTAGACGGACTCGTACCAGACGTGCACGAACGCGCCCGGGGCCTCGAGCCGGCACCACGCCCCGGCGCGGCGCAGCATCACGCGCACGAGCACCTGGACCCCGGCCACGTCGACGAGCGCCCCGTCGTGGTAGCCCTCGAGCCGGCGCCCGAACAGCCCCGCGAGCGGGTGCTCGGGGGGCAGCGGCGCCTCGTCGGGGTCGAGGCCCTCGCTCATCGGGTCCCGGACCTCGAGGTGCGTCACGCCGAGCTCCTCGAGGAACCACGCGACCGCCTCGACGTGCGCGGCCTCGACCGGGCCCTCGTCGCTCGTCCACGCGACGTCGCCCGAGTAGCGGCCCGCGGCGTCCCAGTCGCGCGGGTCGTACTGCGTCACGCGGTAGGTGTACGGCAGCTGCACGTGGTTCCCCCCTCCGCGGCTCCCCGGCGACGCCGGGTCCCCTCCCCGCGGTCCTGGCTCAACCCTGCCAGTGCCGCACGAGGCGCCAGTGGTTGCGCCCCTCGCCGCGCCGGTAGGAGATCTCGTGCACCGCGCGGCGCGCGAGGGGGATGCCGCGGCCGTTGGTCGCGAGGTCGTCCTCGGGGAGGTCGACGTCGAGGTCGACGTCGACGAACGCGCCCGTGTCGGTCAGCTCGCCGACGAGCGCGCCGTCCTCGACGCGCAGCACCACGTGCGCGTCGAAGTCGTCGCCGCGCTCGGCGTGCTCGATCACGTTGGCGGTGACCTCGATCACCGCGGTCTCGAACATCATCCGGTCGAGGTCGGGGACCTCGGGCGCCTGCTCCCACAACCCCGCGAGCGCGTGGTGGACGCGCTCGACGCAGCCGGGCAGGACGCAGTGGTCGACCCGTGTCTCGACCGGTCGGTCAGCCGGCACCGACGGCGTCCTCGACGCTCGCGTGCGGCCGCAGCACCCGGTCCATCGTGGTGAGCTCGAGCACCGTGCGGACCTGCGTGGACGGCCGCGCGATGCGCAGGTCCCCCCCGGCCGCGCGGGCCGAGCGCAGGCCCCCGACGAGGGCACCGAGCCCCGACGAGTCCATGAACTCGGTGTCGTGCAGGTCCACCACCACGACGGTGTGACCCTGGGCGACCACGTCGTCGACCACGGCCTTGAGGTCGCTCGCGGCGACCATCGTGAGCCGGCCGCGCGGCCGGAGCACCGCGATCCCGTCGGGTCGGACGTCCCTGTCGAGCTGCATGCGCGTCACTGCCCTTCCTTGCTGCTGGAGCTGCTGCTGGAGCCGCTGCTGGAGCCGCTGGTCCCGCCACCGGTGTAGCCGCGGTAGCGCAGCGCCTCCACGATGACGCTGAGCACCACGAGGTCGTAGGCGACCCACGCGAGGTTCACGAACGTGCCCATCCACGGGGCGTAGCCGAGCCCGAAGCGGACGAGGCCGATCAGCGCGGCGACCACGAGCGCGCCCATCGCGATCAGCTGCGGCAGGACGAGCCGCCACGACCCGCCGCCGTCCTGGCGGACCTTGGGGGTCACGGCGAACCCGAGCGGCCGGCCGAACCAGACGTTCGCGGTCGCGGTCACCGTCGCCTTGATCCACACGGGGAACAGCGCGAGCGAGTACTGCTGCCCGCGCCACGTCTTGACGCCGTGCGCGGCGACGACGAACAGCAGCTGGCTCGCGAGCTGGAACGGGATGAACCGCGCGAAGAAGTCGACGGTCCACGCGGTCACCGGCAGGACGCCGAAGCACAGGAAGATGATCGGCGCCGCGAGGTAGACGACCGCGGCGAAGCCCGACAGGTAGCTCCACATCGTGGAGAAGTACATGACCCGCTGGCTCCACCGCAGCCCGCGCATCGTCAGCGGGCTCTCCTTGAGCATCACCTGGAGCGTGCCCTGGGCCCACCGGAGCCGCTGCGTGATCATCGTGCCGAGGTCCTCGGGCGCGAGCCCGTCCGCGAGGCGCTCGTGGTGGTAGACCGTGCGCCAACCGAGCGCGTGCAGGCGCATCGCGGTCGCCATGTCCTCGGTCACCGAGACGGTCGCGACCGGCATCACGGCCTGGGCCTCGTCGGAGCGGTCGACGTCGACGGCGGCGACGAGCGCGCGCACCGACTCGATCGCCCCGAGCGGGGACCACTCGCGCGACGAGAGCCGGCGCAGCGCCGCGTCGTCGACCGTGAGCGTGGTCTCCTCGACGTGGCGCCCGGTGCTCATCGCCGAGATCGCGGCGAGGTCCGCGCGCATCGCGTCGACGTCCGCCGTGACCATCGACGCGGACACCTCGCCGACCCGGCGCTGGAACTCGAACGTGACCTCCGAGATGGGGTCCTGGGCGTGCAGCCGCCGCTGGGCGTCGCGGACGGCCCGCTCGACCTCGTCGAGCGCCGCGAGCACGCGCGGGTCGCTCTCCCGCCGGCGGCTGCGCGCGAGCACCGTCGCGCCGGCCCTGAGCGCCTCCCGCACCGTCCGCTCCGTCTCCCGGACGTAGCCGACGAGCCCGAGCTGCATGAGGGCGTCGCGCCGCAGCACCGCGTTCGACCCGCAGAAGAACGCGGCGTTCCAGCCGTCCTTGCCCTGCTGGATGGGGCCGTAGAAGAGCGGGGCCTGGCTGCCGAGCGGGTCGGCGTCGGGCACGTTCGTGAAGTACTGCGGGGTCTGCACGAGCGCGACGCGGTCGTCGGTGAAGTACCCGAGCGTCCGGTCGAGGATCTCGGGCGCCGGGATCTGGTCGGCGTCGAGGATGAGGATGAACTCGCCGTCGGTCGTGAGCATCGCGTTGTTGAGGTTGCCGGCCTTGGCGTGCCGCGGCCGGTCGGCCCAGTCGGCGGTGCGCACGATGTAGCCGATCCCCGCGGCGTCGGCGGCGGCCCGCAGCTCGGGCCGGGCGCCGTCGTCGAGCACGTACGTCTGGTGCGGGTAGCGGATGTCCCGGGCGGCCAGCGCGGTCGTCATGACCATCTCGACCGGCTCGTCGTACGTCGTGATGAACACGTCGGCCGTCGCGCCCTCGGGCGGCGGGGGAGGGGCCTCCCGGTCCTTGGCGCGCCACATCGTCATCCCGAAGAACGTGACGTCGATGAAGCTGTAGGTCTCCGCGATCACGAGCGGGACGGCGATCCACCACGCCGACCAGTTCACCGACTCGAGCCAGCGCCAGACCGTGTAGTTGAGGCCGAGCGTGACGGCGAGCAGCACCGCGACGCGCAGCGCGAGCTGGCGCCTCATGCGCCGGCCCGCCCGTCGCGCGCCGCGTGGCCGTGCGCGTCGGGAACCGCACCGGAGCGGCGGAGCGCGAGCACCGTGAGGTCGTCGGGCCGGTCGACGCCCGCGGGGGCGAGGGCCAGGACGCGGTCCACGGCGTCCTGCGCCGACGTCGCCCCGCGGACCGCGTCGGCGACCCGGTCGACCGACGCGAGCGTGCCGTCGAGCACGTCGAGCACCCCGTCGCTGAACGTCACGAGGAGGTCGCCCGCGGCGAGGGTCAGGCGCGTGACGAGCCGCTCGCCGACGTACTCGGGGATGCCGAGCGGCGGGCCGGTCGAGGTGAGCCGCCGCACGTGGCCGTCGGCGGTGAGCACGACGCTCAGCCCGTGACCGGCGTCGACGTAGGACAGCTCGTGCGCCGCGGTGTCGAGGCGCGCGTGGAACGCGGTCACGAAGCTCCCGGTGTCCATCAGGTCGGGCTCGACGGCGGCCTGGGTGTCCGCGAGCGCCCCGTCGACCCCGCGTGCCCGGCCGCTCGCCCGCAGCACCGCCCGGACGGTCGCCGCGAGGATCGCCGCGCCCATGCCCTTGCCCATGACGTCCGCGATCGTCAGCGTGACGCCCCCGGGGACGACGTCCCAGTCGTAGAAGTCGCCGCCGACCGCGCGCGCGGGCAGGCACGCCCCCGCGAGCTCGTAGCCGTCGAGCACCGGGGGAGCGGCGGGCAGCAGCCCGGCCTGCACCGACGCGGCGCGCTCGAGCTCGGCCTCGACGATGAGCTCCTTCTCGACCCACCGGGCGAGGTCCCCCAGCAGCGCGCGGTCGGCCGCCGAGAACTCCCGGGGCCGGTCGTCCGCGACGCACAGGGTCCCGACGCGGTGGCCGCCGGGCGCGACGAGCGGCTGCCCGGCGTAGAACCGCAGGCGCGGGTCTCCCGCGACGTACGGGTTCGCGCTGTAGCGCGGGTCGGCGGACGCGTCCTCGACGACGAACGTCGCGGGCTCGGCGATCGCCATCGAGCAGAACGAGTGCCGGCGCGGGATCTGCTGGACGTCCGTGCCGATGTGCGCCTTGTAGAAGAGGCGGTCGGCGTCGACGAGCGAGACCATCGCGTTGGGCACGTGGAAGAGCTGCTGCGCGAGGCGCGCGACCCGGTCGAAGCGCTCCTCCGGCTCCGTGTCGAGCACGCCGAGGCGGCGGACGGCGGCCACGCGCTCGTCTTCCGCGACCTGCCCGGTCGCGCTGTGCTGTGCTCCCCCCATGCGCCGACGGTAACCAGCGGATCGGCGTGCTGCGCGACCAGTCCCACGCGGCGGCCCGCGCGGCGCCGGGTTCCTCCCGGTGCGGGCCGGTTGGTCCCCCTGAACTGGTCGGACGCCCAGTCTCCTGGCGCCGGGAACACCGGCGGGGCTGCGTCTGTTGGGACAGGTGCGCACCGGTTCATGACCCCCGGGCTCAACCATCGCCGCCACGAGCGGCCCCGCGCCGTGAGGCGTCTGCCGGTGCGCACCCTCGTCGGACGGGCGGCAGCCGGGTGGCTGCCGCCCGTCGACGTCTCCGGGGTTCCGTCAGTGCACGTACGGCCAGCCCGCGGCGTCCCAGCCGAGCAGGTTGATCCCGAGCTGGGGCGCCCCCGAGTCGGTGTAGTAGTGGTAGAAGAGCACGTCCCCGTCGGTGTCGGCGAGGACCGCGGAGTGGCCCGGTCCGTGGATCGACCCGCGGCCCGCGAGCACCTCCGTGCCGCCGCCGCTCGTCATCCGCGTGCCGTTCCGGTCGACGTACGGCCCGGTGATCGACGTCGAGCGGCCGACCGCGACCCGGTACGTGCTCTGGGCGCCCTTGCAGCACGCGTCGAACGACACGAACTGGTAGTAGTACCCGCCGCGGTGGATGATGTCGGGCGCCTCGATGCCGGCGCTGCGCGACGCGATCGAGTGCATCGCGGTGCCGGACCGCAGGCCCGTCGCGGGGTCGATCTCGATGAGCTTGATGCCCGACCAGAACGACCCGAAGCTCATCCACACCCGGCCCTGCGCATCCACCACGATGTCGGGGTCGATCGCGTTGTAGCCGCTCGAGGCGGTCGTGCTGACGACGAGGCCACGGTTGGTCCACGTCCCGGCGTCGCCGTTCGGGCTCGTCGCGAGGTAGATGCCGGAGCTGCTCGTCCCGAACGACGACGCCGAGTAGTACAGCCAGTACCGGCCGTCGCGGTAGGTCAGGTCGGGGGCCCACACGTCGCCCGTGGTGTGCTGCGCGGTCCACGGCGTGCCGCCCGGGAAGGCCGACCCGGCGGCGGACCAGGACGTGCGGTCGCGTGACGTCTTCAGGGGGACGCCCCGCCCGGTCGTGGCGACGAGGTAGGTGCCGTCGGGGCGCTTGACGACCGTGGGGTCGTGCGCGCCGATGCTCCCGGTGACGGCGCCCGGCCCGGGGTACGTGGCGGGCGGGGTGCCGGTGCCGCCGGTCGGGACGGGGGTCGGCGTGGTGGCGCCCGCGGTCCACTGCTGGTTGGTCCGCCCGTTGCACGTCCACAGCGCGACGGGCGTGCCGTTGGCGGTGCGCCCCCCGGTCACGTCGACGCACAGGCCCGAGCGCTGGTGCACGAGCGAGCCGTTCGCGCCCCGGGCGAACGTCTGGTTGGCGCTCCCGGTGCACGTCCAGGAGATGAGCGCGGTCCCGGCCGTCGTGCCCCACTCGAGGGCGTCGAGGCAGCGCGTCCCGTCGTGCGTGCGGAGCTCGCCCGCGGACGTCAGCGTCCAGCCCTGGCCGGCGACCCCGTTGCAGTCCCAGATCTGGGTCGCGGCGCCGGCGGTCGTGCTGTTGTCGCGCACCTCGAGGCACCGGCCCGACTGCATGCCCACGAGCGTCGGCGCGGCGGCCTGCGCGGTCGGGGCGATCGTGAGCAGCACGCCGGCGGCGAGCGCGGCGGTCGCGGCGGCGGCGGCGAGGCGGCGCCGGGGCCCGGGCGGAGCCGGGCGCCGGTCGGTGGGCGTGCGGGGGGGGCTGCCGGTCATGGGAGCTCCTGCTCGTCGGGGACGCGCCGCGGCGGCGTCCGGTCGGCGTCCACGACCTCGGTGTCGCAGACGTCCGCGCCGGGCGGTGCTCGATCCTGCGAGCGCCCGGGTCGTCGCATGTGACCGCTAACATACGAAGTCGAGAACTTTCGGTCAACGTTGTAAACGGTTCATGGCGAGAGTCTCATCGGGGCCTCGTGCTCGTCTCGTCGCCTCGGGTCGTCTGCAGCCGAGGCGGCACCGGGGGTCGTGCGGGCCGGGGTGGCGGCGGCCGGGCACGCACGCGGCCGCCCGACCGACGTTCACCCCTGGCGGGGGAGGCTCCCGGTCGCGGTGGCCGCCCAGGCTGGGCGTCGCCCGACGTACCGGCCGGGCGCACCCTGCCGAGGAGGTCGAGATGTCGGAGGCGTCGCCCGGGACGAGGGCGCAGGCCCGGTCCGGTCGCCGGTCCCGGCCGGTGTGGCGACGCGCGACGTCCGCCGCGGCGCTGGTCGCCGCTGCGGCGCTGGTGACGTCCGCGTGCAGCGCGGAGGAGCAGACGCCCGTCGAGCAGGCGCAGGCCGAGGTGACCCAGCGCGAGGAGGCGCTCGTCGAGGCCCAGGCCGACGCCGCGGCGGCCGACGAGGAGTTCTGCACGCAGGCCGCGACCTACGTGACGGCCCTGGACCGCTACGGCGACGTCCTGCACGACACCGCCCCGACGGTCGGCGACGTCACCACCGCCGGCGCGGAGCTCGCGCAGCCCCAGGAGCAGACCGCCGACGCCGCCGAGGCGGCCGGCGAGGCGCGCGACGCGGTGGCGACCGCGCAGACGGACCTCGCCACCGCGCAGGCCGAGCTCGCGGACGCGCAGGCCGTCGCCGCCGGCCAGGACCCGCCGGACGCCGCCGTCCCGACCGCGACGGCGACCGCGGCGGTGCCCGCCGCCACCGTCGCGCGCGTCGAGCAGGCGGAGAGCGACTTCGAGGCGGCCCGCACGGGCCTCACCGACGAGACGCCGCTGACGCAGGCCGCCGAGCAGTTCAACGCCGCGGCCGTGGCGCTCGAGATGTCCTGGCTCCAGGTCGTCGCGCAGTCCGGCTGCCTGTCCGACGAGGAGCAGGCCCGAGCCGTCGCCGCCGCACGCGACTACACGCTGGCGCTGCAGGGCGCGCTCGCGGCCGCGGGCTACCTCGAGGGCGAGGTCGACGGGGTCTACGGCCCGGAGACGGTCGCGGCGGTGGAGGCGCTGCAGCAGGCCGCCGGCCTGCCGCAGACGGGAACCGTGGACCGCGCGACCGAGGCGGCGCTCGAGTCGCAGCTCGCCGCCGCGGGCGGCGCCGCCGCCCAGCAGGAGGTCACCGCGACCGCCGCACTCCAGCAGACGCTGGCGCTCGCCGGCTACTGGGACGGGCCGGTGGACGGTCAGGCGTCCGACGCGCTCACCGACGCGCTCGTCGCGCTCCAGACAGACCTCGGCGTGCCGCCCACGGGCGCCGTCGACGCGGCGACGGTGAGCGCGTTCGAGGCGGCGCTCACGGCGCTGACGGCACCGACCGCGGAGCCCGCGCCCGAGCCGACCGACGCGGAGCCGGGGTCCACGCCGACCCCGGAGGCGGCAGCCGGCGGCGTCCGGCGCCCGCTCGCCTGATCTCGCCAGGCGCACCGCCCGGCGGCGGCCCGAGGTCACCCGGACAGGACGAGCCCCCGGGCGCCGGGCCCGACCTACCGTCGAGGGTGCCGACGAGACTGGGAGACGACATGGACCTCTTCGACCTGGACCGGACCGAGCACCTGCGCCGCGAGGACGCCGCCGCGCGCCTGCGTGCGCTGGCCGACTCGATCGCGCGGAACAACTCCGTCGAGTTCGAGCGCTCGGGCAAGCGGGTCACCGTCCGCGTGCCCGACGAGGTGGACCTGACCGTCGAGGTGGAGCTCGGTGACGACGGGAACGAGCTGGAGATCGAGCTCACCTGGTGACGGGCCGCGGCGGTCGCCGCCGCTGCGCGGCGACCGGTGCGGACCCCGCGCCGGCGACCGCCACGGTCTCGCTGCGTGGACACCGAGGTTGCGGGGCGCGGCCCGGTTGGGGACGGTGGAACGGACCGAAGGCGCCGGACGGGGGTCCGCAGGGACCCGCGACCGGCGTCCTCACCGGCAACGAGAGGAGCGCACCTGTGCTCACCCTGACCGAGAACGCCCGCAGCGCCGTCGAGGACCTCACCACCCAGGCGGGCCTCCCCGACACCGGAGGGCTGCGCATCGCGGAGTCCACGGAGCGCGCCGGCTCGCTCGAGCTCGCGCTCGTCGCGGCCCCCACCCCCGGGGACGACGTCGTGACTGCGGGCGGCGCGACCGTCTACGTCTCCGCGGAGACGACCGACGCGCTCGCGGACCAGCAGCTCGACGCCGAGGGCGCCGACGCGGCCGCCGGCTTCCGGCTCGCGCCGCAGCAGTAGCACCGCACGGCCGGCTCGCGCCGGTGAGGTCGAGGGGTGGCGTCGGGTACGGCGCCACCCCTCGTCGTACCCGCCGGCGCGCAGCCTGACGGGGTACGCCGTCATCCTCGCGGCGTACCTCCGGGCGCACCCGATCTGGTCCTGGCGGGCGTCCCGGCGCCCGGCGCCCGCTCCTACGTTCGAAGCACACCGAACGCAGGAGGACACATGATCGAGGCCACAGGGCTCACCAAGAGGTACGGGGACAAGACCGCCGTCGACGGCCTGACCTTCACGGTCCAGCCGGGCCGGGTGACCGGGTTCCTCGGACCCAACGGCGCCGGCAAGTCCACGACGATGCGCATGATCGTGGGCCTCGACCGGCCCACCGCGGGGACCGTGACCGTCAACGGCAAGCCCTACGCGCGGCACCGTGCGCCGCTCGGCGAGGTCGGCACGCTGCTCGAGGCGAAGGCCGTGCACACCGGCCGGTCCGCCCGCAGCCACCTGCTCGCGCAGGCCACGACGCACGGCATCGACGCGCGGCGCGTCGACGAGGTGATCGAGGCGACGGGCCTGGCGTCCGTGGCGAGGAAGCGTGCGGGGACGTTCTCGCTCGGCATGGGTCAGCGGCTCGGCATCGCCTCCGCGCTGCTTGGCGACCCGCAGACGCTCATCCTCGACGAGCCCGTCAACGGCCTCGACCCCGAGGGTGTGCTGTGGGTGCGTCACCTGCTGCGCGGGCTGGCCGCCGAGGGCCGGACGGTCTTCCTGTCCTCGCACCTGATGAGCGAGATGGCGCTGACCGCCGACCACCTGGTCGTCGTCGGACGGGGTCGGCTCATCGCCGACGCGCCCGTCCAGGAGATCGTCGCCCGCGCCACGTCGACGACCGTCCGGGTGCGGACGCCGTCCGCCGCGGAGCTCGAGACCGTGCTCGCGCGCCAGCCCGGTGCCGAGGTCACGTCCGTCGCGCACGACCTCCTCGAGGTCACCGGCCTGCCCGCACCGCGGGTCGCCGCCGTCGCGGCCCACGCGGGCCTCGTCCTGCACGAGCTCACGCCCGTCCAGAGCTCGCTCGAGGACGCCTACATGCAGCTCACCGCCTCCGAGGTCGAGTACCGCTCGACCTCGGCCGACGCCCCCGACGCCCCCGACGCGACCGTCATCGCCGGACCGACCCGGCCCGCCCGACCCACCTCAGGAGCCCACCGATGACCGCCCTCGTCGCCCCCGGCGCCGCCGCACCCAGCCGCCGGCGCGTGACCGTGCACCCGTCGGCCTTCCCCCGGCTCGTCGCCGCCGAGTGGGTCAAGCTCCGCTCGCTGCGCTCGACCTGGTGGACGCTCGTGCTCGGCGCGCTCGTCATCCCCGCCTTCGCGGCCTCGCGCATGTCGAGCATCTCCGCGGTGCCGGAGGCGGTCGGCAGCCCGTACCTCGTGGGGGCCGTCTACGTCACGTCCGGGGTGGCGCTCGCCCAGCTCGTGTTCTGCACGCTCGGGGTGCTGTCGGTCGCCGGCGAGTACGGCACCGGGCAGATCCGCTCGACGCTCGCCGCGGCGCCCACCCGGGTCCCCGCGCTGGCCGCGAAGCTGCTCGTGACCGTGCTGGCCGTCATGGCGGCCTCCCTGGTCGCGGTCCTCGCCGCCTGGGCCGCCAGCGCCCCGTGGTTCGGGACCACCGGCATGTCGGTCGACCTCACGCGCGGCCAGGACCTGCGGATCCTGCTCGGCGTCCCGCTGTACCTCGGCGCCGTGACGGCGCTCGCGTTCGGCATCGGCGCGATCCTGCGCAGCTCCGCCGCGGGCATCGCCGCGGTCCTGGGCCTGCTGCTCGTCGTCGAGAACGCGCTGGCGTCGATCCCGTGGACTCCGATCCAGACGCTCGCCGCGCACCTCCCGGCCAGCGCGGGCAGCCGCCTGCTGGGTGCCGACGAGGTCGGCTCGGTCATCACCGTGTCGAGCACCACGGACCTGACGCCGTGGCAGGGCTACGGCGTGCTCCTCGCGTGGGTCGCCGTGGTGCTCGTCGTCGCCGGGGTGCTGCTGCGCCGGCGCGACGCGTGAGCGTGGACCTCGCCGCAGGGGCGGGCGGCCCGGTGGCTGCCCGCCCCGCCGCGGCGCCCGGTGCCGTCGGTCGCCCCGCGGCGCCGACCGACGTCACCCGCCGCCTCGCTGCGGCGCCCGGACCGACCTGGGAGAGTGCTCCGGTGGAGGCAGGCGGCAGCCAGGGTGGAACGCGTGCGGCGCGAGCGACGACGGCCCCGGTGTTCACCGTGCAGTCCGCCCGCCGCCGCGGGCCCGTGCGCCGGTTCCTCGCGCGGCGCCCCGTCGTCACCGACGTGCTGGTCGCGCTGGTCTTCCTGGCCTGGTCCGCGCTCATCGGGCTCGGCGCCGACTCCATGTACGCGCTGTCCGCCTACCTCGGCGGCGAGCGCGTCCTGCAGATGCAGACCGCGCTCCTCGTGCTGATGAACCTGGGTGCCGCGGCGCTGATCTGGCGGCGTCGCCGGCCCGTGCTGGTCGCCGTGCTCATGGGGGTCCTGGGCATCCTGGCGCTCGCGGTGACGGGGGCGACGTCCGGCTTCGAGCTCGGCCTCGCCCTCGCGCTGTACGCGGTCGCCACCTCGTCGTCGCCCCGCACCGCGTGGGTCATCACCGCCGCGACGGTCACCGCCTGCCTCGTCGCGGCGCGCGTCCTGGAGCTCCCGGCGACGATCGGCGCGATCGCGCTCGGCGTCGACCCCGCGATCGGGACCGACCTCGAGGCGGCGACCCGGGACGCGCGGGCGGGGCTGTTCCTGCAGAGCGCGGTCTGGTACCAGACCGCGGCCCCCGTGCTCGTGCTCGCCCTGCTCGCGGTCGCCGCCGGCACCGGCGTGCGCAACCAGCGCCTGCACCTCGCCGCGTTCGTCGAGCAGGCGAACGCCCTCGCGCGCGACCAGGAGCAGCGCGCCCGGCTCGTCCAGGCCGCCGAGCGCGCCCGCATCGCCCGCGAGATGCACGACGTCGTCGCGCACAGCATCTCGGTGATGATCGCCCTCGGTGGCGGTGCGCGTGCGGCGGTCGACTGGGCGCCGGACCGCTCGCGCGAGGCCCTCGACGAGCTCGTCGCGACCGGCCGGGCCGCGCTCGGGGACGTCCGGCGCGTGCTGGGCGTCCTGCACGACGACGGCACCCCCGCCCTCGCGGCGGCGCAGCCCGCGGACGACGCCGCTCCCGGCGACGGACGCCCCGGAGACGCGCCGACCGCGCACCCGGGCGCCGGCGGTCCGCGCAGCGACGACCTCCCCGCCGGCGGCACGCGCACGGGCGACCTCGCGCCTGGACGCGGGGCGGACGCGACGCCGTTCGAGCCGCAACCCGGCAGCGTCGACCTCGGCACGCTCGTCGAGCGGTTCCGGTCCGCGGGCCTGCCCGTCCGCACCGCGGGCCTCGCGGACACCGGGCTCACCGAGCTCGACGCGAACCGCCAGCTCGCGGTCTACCGGGTCGTCCAGGAGGCGCTCACGAACGTGCTGCGCCACGCCCCCGGCACCCCGGGCGTCGACGTCGCGGTGCGCCACGACGCCGGGGCGGTCGAGGTCCTCGTGACCGACGGAGGCCCGACCCTGCCGGTCGACGCGAGCCCCGGCTCGCAGCGCGGGCTCGTCGGGATGCGCGAGCGCGTGGCGGCGTTCGGCGGGCACGTCGAGGCCGGGCCGTACGGTCGGGGCTGGCGCGTGCGCGCGCTGCTGCCGTCGGACGAGGGAGACGCATGACGAGGGTCCTGCTGGTGGACGACCAGGCGCTCGTGCGCATGGGCTTCCGGCTCGTGCTCGAGAGCGCGGGCGACATCGAGGTCGTGGGCGAGGCCGGCGACGGGCGGGCGGCGTTCGAGCAGGTGGGGCCGCTGCGCCCCGAGGTCGTCGTCATGGACGTGCGGATGCCGCGCGTCAACGGCATCGACGCCACCCGGAGCATCGTGGAGGCGCACCCGGACGTGCGCGTGCTCATCCTCACGACGTTCGACCTCGACGAGTACGCGTTCGCGGCGCTGCGGGCCGGGGCGAGCGGGTTCCTGCTCAAGGACGCCGCCCCGTCCGACCTCGTGACCGCCGTGCGGACGATCGCGTCGGGTGACGCCGTCGTGTCCCCGCGCGTCACGCGCCGCATGCTCGAGATGTTCGCCGACCGGATGCCCGAGCCCGGGGACGCCGCCGACGCACCGCACCCCCGCCTCGCGGAGCTCACCCCGCGCGAGATCGAGGTGCTCCGCTGCGTCGCCGACGGGGACTCCAACGCCGAGATCGCCGAGCGCCTGTTCCTCTCCGAGGCCACGGTCAAGACGCACGTCGGGCGCATCCTCGCGAAGCTCGCGGTGCGCGACCGGGTGCAGGCCGTGGTGCTCGCCTACGAGACGGGACTGGTGCGCGCGGGGACCGGCTGAGCCGCGGCCGACGAGGTGCCCGATCGGCGCCTCCGCGTGCGCGAACGGGTACGCCGCCCGGTCCTTGCCGACCCGGACGCCCGCGAGCAGCGTGGGCGACGGGGGAAGCCGCCCTCCACCGACCCGGGGAGGCCGCGATGCACCGGCTCGCAGCGAAGAACAAGTACATCGGATTCCTGTTCATGAAGATCAGCCCCGAGTACTTCGCGCTCGGTCGCAAGGGGATCCACGAGGTGTCCAAGAGCCACGCGGACAGCCTCGAGAAGTTCTCCGACCTGCTGACCCACGTGGTGACCAGCGGGCTCACGACCAAGTACGACCAGGTGACGATCGTCGAGGCCGACACCCTCGAGCAGATCCACGCCGCCGCGACCGAGTTCCGCATGGGCGCGAAGGCCCAGTACATCGAGATCGTCGACATGGTGGTCGGCATCAAGGCCCCGCCGCGCAGCCACGGCGTCCGCCTCGCGCAGGCCGAGCAGCTCGAGGCGGAGTCGACGGAGTAGGGGCGCGGGCACGCCCGGCCGGGCGGCAGTCCGGTTGCCGACCGGTCCGCGCCGGTGGTTGCTTGTCGCCCGTGAGCCACCCGCAGACCGCCGCCGACGCCCTCGCCGCGCTCGTGCGCCCCGACCGCTACCCGCTCTCGTCGGCGTACGACCCCGCATGGCTCGTCGCGCTCGACATGGGCCCGAACCCGCTCTGGCTGCTCGAGGACCTGTGCCGCGACCTCGACCTGCGTCCCGGCATGCGTGTGCTCGACCTCGGCTCGGGCCGCGGCGCGACGTCGGTCTTCCTCGCGCGCGAGCTCGGCGTCGAGGTCGTCGCGGCGGACCTGTGGATCGACCCGGCGGACGTGACGGCCGTGCTCGACGAGGCCGGGGTCGGCGACCGGGTCCGGGCGGTGCGCGCCGAGGCGCACGCCCTGCCGTTCGAGCCCGCCAGCTTCGACGCGGTCGTGTGCGTGGACGCGTTCGAGTACTTCGGCACGTCCGAGCACTACCTGCCGCACCTCACGCGCCTGCTCGTGCCCGGCGGCCGGCTGGGCGTCGCCACGCCCGCGCTGCGCCGGGAGGTGCGCGACCTCGGTACCGTCCCGGCCCACGTGGACGCGTGCGTCGGGTGGGAGGCGCTCGCGTGGCACACCCCGGAGTGGTGGAGGTTCCACTGGGAGGTGACCGGGCTCGTCACCGACGTCGTCGCGCGCCTGCAGGACGGCGGCTGGGACGACTGGCTGCGGTGGCAGCGCGCGGTCGCCGCGCTGCGGCCGGGGGTGGAGCGGGCGGACGGCGTCGCCACGACCACCGACCCGGTGCTGACGATGCTGGAGGCCGACGGCGGCGAGCTCGTCTCCTTCACGCTGCTGTCGGCGCGCACCCCGTCCTGACCCGGCACCGCGGCCGCTCCCGGCTGGTCGTCGACCGCGAGCGCCCTCGGCTCACAGGTGCCGGCTCGCGTGCGCGCTGTGGTCGGGCTCGTTCGCGAGCGCCACGTCGACGACCAGGGCGCGGTGGTCCGAGAGGCCGGTGTCGAGCGCCCGGCCGAGCGCGGTGGGCTCGATGGGCCCGTCGGCGAGCACGTGGTCGAGCTGACGGTTCGGGTTCTCGAGCGGGAACGTGTTGGTGCTGGTCAGCGGCCTCCACCGGCTCACGCGCGCCGCCCGGTCGCCCTCGAGGTTGAGGTCGCCCATGAGCACGACCGGGCGAGGGACGCCGCGCAGGTCGCGCACCAGGTGCCGGAGCTGGCGGGAGTTCCAGCCGGGGATGAAGCTCAGGTGCGTCGAGACGACCGTCATGGCGACGGGACGCCCGCCGTCCTCCCCGGGCACCTCGATCACCGCCGCCAGCGCGGCGCGCGGCTCGTCCTGCACCATCGAGGGCACCCGCTGCCCCGGGAACACGACCGGGACCTTGCGCGTGAGCGCCGGGAGCGCGAGCGCGTGCCACGACAGGACCGGGTGCCGGCTCAGCAGCGCGATGCCGTAGCTCGCGGTGTTCGGCTGCAGCTCGCCGTCCGCGGCCGACCACAGGTCCGGCGTGCCGGCGAGCGTCGCGACGAACCGGTGCTCCGGTGCGCCCATCGCCTCGGCCGCGACGGCCGTGAGGTCCGCGCCGTGCGAGCGCGGCTGGTCGCGGTCCACCTCCTGCAGCGCGAGCACGTCCGCGTCGAGCCGGGCGACGGCCGCCCCGAACCGGTCGAGGTCCACCTCGCCGTCCGTGAGCGACCTCCCGTGCAGGATGTTGAAGGTCGCGAGTCGCATCGCACCGATTGTTGCCCTCGCACTGCAGGCCCGCACGCGGTCGTGTAGACCCGTGGCATGCCCATCGACGATCGCGAGGCGATGCACGACGGACTGCGGCTCGCTGCCGTGGCCCTCGGCCAGGCCGACATCCCGTACGCCCTGTGCGGCGGGTACGCCGCCTGGGCCCGTGGCGCCCCCGAGCCCGATCACGACGCCGACTTCCTGATCCGCGAGGAGGACGTCGACGTCGCGCGCGCGGCTCTCGAGGAGGCGGGCCTCGACGTGCTCGAGCCCGCTGAGGACTGGCTGTTCAAGGCGTTCCACAAGGGTGAGCTCATCGACGTCCTGTACCGGATGACGGGCGAGCCGGTCGACGACGGGCTGTTCGAGCGGGCCGACCGCATCGAGGTCCTCGCGGTGCGCATGCCGGTGCTGAGCGCGACGGACGTGCTCTCGAGCAAGCTGCGCGTGCTCGGCGAGCACTACTGCGACTTCTCGCGGCTCCTGCCCGTCGCGCGGGCGCTGCGCGAGCAGATCGACTGGGAGGTCGTGCGCCGCGAGGTCGGTGACAACCCGTACGCGCGCGCGTTCCTGTACCTGCTCGACGACCTGCGCGTGACGCCGTCCGACGCGGCCTGACGCCGAGCGCTGTGCCGCACGACCCCTCGTCGACCGCCCCCGGCAGCGCGTCCGCCGCCCGCGGAGCCGTGCCCCCCGCCGTCCGCGTGCTGCCCATGACCCCCGAGCACGCGCGCGGTGTGCTCGACGTGTTCGACGAGGGCGTGCGCGCGGGGAACGCGACGTTCGAGACCCGCGTCCCCACGTGGGACGAGTGGGACGCCCGGCACGCCGCGGAGCACCGGTTCGTCGTGCTCGACGAGGGCGGCGTCGTGCTCGGCTGGGCGGCGGTCGCCCCGGTGAGCAGCCGCGCCGCGTACGCGGGGGTCGTCGAGCTGTCGGTCTACGTGGCCGCGCGGGCGCACGGGCGGGGCGTCGGCGGGGCTCTCGTGCGCGCGGTCGTGGCGAGCACCGAGGCCGCGGGGATCTGGACCGTGCAGTCGGGGGTGTTCCGCGAGAACGACGCCTCGCTCGCGCTGCACGAGCGGCACGGGTTCCGGGTCGTCGGCGTCCGCGAGCGCATCGGGCGGCGCGACGGCGTCTGGCGCGACGTCGTCCTGCTCGAGCGCCGCAGCCCGGTGGTGGGCTGACCGGTCCCCGAGATCCTCACGTCCCGCGCGCACCTGCCGATGGGGGAGCCGGTGGTCTGCCTACGGGGATGCGGGGGTTCGGGTGCACGCGAGCGAGGCTGAGCGGGTGGAAGCGCTGCACCGGCTGGGGGTGCTCGACTCCGGGCCGGACCGGCGCTTCGACGACGTCGTCCGGCTCGCGCGGCGGCTCTTCGAGGTCCCGACGGCGCTCGTGACCCTCGTCGACCGCACCCGGACCGTCCACAAGGCCGGTGACCCCGGCGGGGTGCTGCCCCGGGAGCAGACGTTCTGCTCGACGACCGTCGCCGAGGACCGCATGCTCGTGGTCCCCGACGCGACGCAGGACCCCCGGTTCGCCGACCTCCCGCGCGTCGCCGGCGAGGAGCACGTCCGGTTCTACGCGGGGCAGCCGCTCATGGCACCCGGCGGGCACCGGGTCGGCGCGCTGTGCCTCGTCGACGTCCGGCCGCGCGAGTTCGGGCCCGAGCAGGAGGCGCTGCTGCGCGACCTCGCGCACTGGGTCGAGGCGCAGATGGCCGCCGAGCAGGAGCTCGAGCGCGCGTCCGAGGTCCAGGCCGGGCTCCTGCCGGGCAGGGCGCCGCACGTCCCCGGGTACGGCGTCGCCGGCGCGTGCGTCGCGGCGGGCGTGGGCGGGGACTTCTTCGACTGGTCGCCGACGCCCGCCGGGCTGACGCTGAGCATCGTCGACGTGCTCGGCACCGGGCCGGCCGCGAGCATCATGGCGGCCTCGGTGCGCGCGGTGCTGCGGGTGGCGTCCCGTCAGGCGGGCGTCGCGCAGGCGCTCGGTGACGCGGGCGCGGTGCTGCACACCGACCTGCACGCGACCGGCTTCCTCGCGACGAGCTTCCACGCGCACCTCGACCAGGCCACGGGCGACCTGACCTACGCCGACGCGGGCCACGGCCTGACGCTCGTCGTGCACCCCGACGGCACGAGCACCCGGCTGAGGGCGTCGGGCCTGCCGCTCGGCGTCCTGCCCGTGCCCGAGACCGCGGAGCGCACGCTCCACCTCGCGCCCGGCGACGTGCTCGTGACGTTCAGCGACGGGCTCGTCGAGCGCTTCCGGAACAGCGCCGACTCGTTCCCCGCGGTGCACGACGCGCTGCGCGGCGTCACGTCGGCGCAGGGAGCGGTCGACGCGGTCCTCCGGCTCGCGGACGCGCAGGGGCGCAGCCGGGCGGACGACGTGACGGTGCTCGCCGTGCGACGGGACGACGCCGCGGCGTAGCCCGGGGCGCGTGACGCCGCGGCGACGACCGTGGCTGCGGTGGCTGGCGCGTGCCGGACGCGACCGGGGTCAGCGGCCGCGGCCCTCGCGCGGCGCTCGGGGCTGCTCGCGATGCTCCCCGAGGTCGTCCCGGGACGAGGCCGGCGCGGGCGCCGTCGTGGCGGTCGGGGTGGCGGTGGGCGTCGCGGTGAGGACCGGCGCCGGCGGGGTGCGCGGGGCGTCGAAGTCGGGGACCGTCCGGACGGTCGTGACCACGGTCTCGGTGTCGGTGAAGACCGCGGAGGTGGAGCCGGGCGCGGTCGCCGACGCGCCGAGCAGCGCCCCGGCCGCGACGAGCGCCGCGGCGACGAGGCGCAGCACCCGGCCGCGGGCGTCGACGGCGTCGCCGGGGCGAGGCGTGACGTCGGTGGTCCGGCGTCCGACCGTCGCGGGGCCCGGGTCAGCCGAGGAGGAGGTCATCCTGCGCCCTCCCTCGGTGCCGCGGCGGGCGCGGGGCCCGCCGGCTGTCGAGCAGCGACTGGACCTCCATGACGGCGAGCGCGACGAGCGGCGGCACGAGCATCGCGAACCGGCCCTCGGCGGAGCGGGCCCACGCGAGCACCCACCCCCAGCCCGGGTACACGTCGAGCACCACGCCGCGCACGCGGGAGAGCGGGGTCGCGTCGGGGTCGGGCGCCGGGTTCGCGTCGCCCTTCGTCACGATGAACGGGCGCTCGACGAGCTCGCCCGTGACCGGGTCGCGCGTCGGGAGCATGCGGCCCGTCGCCTCGTCCTGGCGCAGCACCGGCAGGTAGTGCAGCGCGACGATGCGGTGCGTCACGAGCGCGTCGGAGCCCGGCGGCCAGAACGACACGACCTGACCGACGCGCAGCTGGGACGGGTCGGTGATGCGGCGCATGATGACCGCGTCGCCCGCGTCGAAGCCGCCCGCGGCGGTCCCGGACATCGAGCCGGACGTCACGATGAGGACGCGCTGGTCGTGGAGCTGGAACCACAGCGGCACGAGCAGCGACACCGCGTACGCCGTCGCGCACACCACGACGACGAGCCACGCGACCGCCGCGACGAGGCGCCGGCGCCAGCTGCGGGGGACCCGCGCGAGGTTGGCCGGCGTCCACTGCGCGCGGTGCGGGGCGGGCCCCCGCGCGGTGCGGGGCCGACCGACGGCGCGCACCGCGCGGGTGAAGGTGGGGAACCAGCGCGCGGCCGTCCGGGTCCGGGCGGTGCCCGGGACCCACGAGCCGCCCGCGAGCTCCTGCGCGCGCGCCGCCGACTCGACCGCCTCGAGCCCGATGGCCGGGGTGGCCGCGGTGGTGGTCCGGGCGTCCCGTGCCGCGCCGACGCCACGCCCCGGGGC
>NZ_JBFTER010000079.1:0-23300 GCF_047229345.1 Cellulomonas jepli
GCCGCGGACGCCCGGCACGACGCCGACGCCCGGCACGACGCCGACGCGGCCCGCGCCTGACCCGACCGGCCGCCGTGCACGGCGTCCCGCCGCGCACGGACCTCGCACCACGGACGACGGCCGACCGCCCCCAACGTCCCCGAGCCCGTCCCCCCCGACCGAGGAGAACGCCGGATGACCGACCTGCCCCTGGTGCCCGCCCCGCTGAGCGCGACGACGTCGGACGGCCCGGGCTACGTGCTCGGCCCCCGCACGCGCGTCGTCGCCGGCCCGCACCCCGAGGTCGCGTCGACCGTCGCGCACCGCCTGTCCCGGCTCGCCGGCTTCGCGGTCCCCGTCACGGCGAACGGCGCCGACGAGCCCGACACCGTCGTCCTGCGGCTCGTCGACGGCGCCGCGGCGCTGGGCCTGCCGGACGCGGAGCTCAGCCCCGAGCGCGCGGCCGGCGCGTACCGGGTCGAGGTCACCGAGCGCCGGGTCACGCTCAGCGCGCTCGCGGTCGACGGCCTGCTGCATGCGGCGACGGTCCTCGAGCAGCTCGCGCAGCGGGACGGTGCGCCGGACACCGACACGGACTCGGACGCCGCGCCCGGCACCGACGCCGGCGCTGGACCCGGTGCCGAACCGGCCGACGCGCCGGGGTCCGTGCGCCTGCCCGCGGTCGTCGTCGTCGACGCCCCGCGCTTCGGCTGGCGCGGGCTCAGCGTCGACGTCGCCCGGCACTTCTTCGGCCCCGAGGTGCTGCGCACGGTCGTCGACGTCATGGCGAGCCTGCGCCTCAACGTGCTGCACCTGCACCTGACGGACGACCAGGGCTGGCGCCTCGACGTGCCGTCGCGCCCGCAGCTCGTGGACGTCTCGAGCAAGACCGCGGTCGGCGACGACCCAGGCGGGTACTACTCGGTCGACGACCTCGCCGAGCTCACCGCCTACGCGCGTGCCCGCGGCATCACCGTCGTCCCCGAGATCGACCTGCCCGGGCACGTCAACGCCGCGCTGCACGCGCTCGGCGAGCTCACGCCGTCCGGCGAGCCGACCGACCCGTACACCGGCATCGAGGTCGGCTTCAGCCGCCTGCACGCCGACCTCCCGACGACCGAGCCGTTCCTGCGCGACGTCCTGACCGACGTGGCCGCCATGACACCCGGCCCGTACCTGCACATCGGCGGCGACGAGGTGCACACGATGGAGCGCGAGGAGTACGCGCGGCTCGTCGAGACCGCGGCGCGCATCGTCGAGGGCACGGGCAGGACGGTCGTCGGCTGGCAGGAGGTCGCGAAGGCGACGTTGACGCCGGGGACGGTCGTGCAGCTGTGGGACGAGCGCGACGGCGCGGAGCTCGTCCGCCCGGCGATCGAGGCCGGCGCGCTGCTGCTGCTCTCGCCCGCGAGCAAGGTCTACCTCGACCTGAAGTACGACGCGCGCACGCCGATCGGCCTCGAGTGGGCCGGCCACGTCGAGCTGCGCGACTCCTACGACTGGGACCCGCTCGCGGTCGTCCCCGGCGTCCCGGAGAGCAGCGTCGTCGGCGTCGAGGCCGCGATCTGGACGGAGACGGTCCGCACACCCGACGACCTGTTCTTCCTGCTCCTGCCGAGGCTCGCGGCCGTCGCCGAGGTCGCGTGGACGCCGGGTGACCGCCGCTCGTGGGAGGACTTCGGTCGGCGCGTCCGGCACCTCGCCCGGACCTGGGACCGCGCAGGCCTCCGCTGGTACCGCTCGCCGCAGATCCCATGGTGAGGGCGCCGTCCTGAGAGGCGGAAACGGACAGGTCTCCCTAGGCTCGGCTCCTCGGGAGACGTCCGCTCCCCCCAGCAGACGGAGGACCGCACATGAAGAACAAGGCAGTGTTCCTTGTCGGCGCAGGCGTCGGGTACGTGCTCGGCACGCGCGCCGGTCGCCAGCAGTTCGAGGTCATCAAGGCCAAGGCGAACCACCTCTGGAACGACCCGCGCGTGCAGTCCAAGGTGAGCACGATCGAGTCGCAGGCGACGCAGTTCGCCAAGGAGCAGGGCTCGACGCTCGTGGACAAGGCGGCGACCGCGGTCAAGGGTGCCGTCGCGAGCACGGGCCTCACCGGGTCCAAGGGCAACGACACGTCCACGGGCACCGACACGTCGAAGGACGACGTCACCTACTCGGCCGACTCGCCCTCGGGCACGCAGTGGGCCGGCGACGTGTCGGGCACGGTCGGGACGACCGGCGGCGACATCAGGTCGAGCGACGAGTTCGCGACGCCCGACTCGCGCGGCACCAACGACGAGCCGACGCGCGGGTACTGACGCACCACCGCCGCCCACGCGGCCCGACGAGGCGCCCGGTCACGTGACCGGGCGCCTCGTCGTCTGCCCGGGCACGAGGCGCTGCGTCACGCCGACCGGCGCAGGCCCCCGACGACCTCCGGCAGGTCGAGCAGCGGTGTCGGCACCACGCCGTGGCCCGACGCCCACGCGACCTCGCCGACCCAGCGCTCGACGGCCTCCTCGCCCAGCAGGGCGTCGAGCAGCAGGAACGTGATCTGCCCCTGGGCGTCGTCGGGCAGCGACGCGAACTCGGGGTGGCTGACCTGCACGTGCACCTTGCCGCCCTCGACGACGGTCACGACGGTCGCGGACGCGAGGTCGACGGTGCGGTGCTCGTCGAGTCCGATCGCGACACCGGACGGGTCGGCCACCGGGCGACGGAGGTCGGCGTACTCGAACGCGTCGTCGGCGGCGGGTGCCGCGTCGAGCCACCGTCGTGCGACGTCGCGCAGGTCCGGGTTCCCGGCCGCGGTGACGACGAGGACGTGGCGGGCCGTGCGCCCGGCGCCCGTCTCGAACGACAGCTCGGGATCGACGGCGTTGATGCGTTCGGCGAGGACGGGGCCGAGCCGTCGGACCGCCTCGCCGTCCTCGCTGTCGAACGTCGCGGCGGCCTGTGCGCGACCCTCCGCGACCCACCACGCCCAGAAGGCGGCGATCCCGTCGTCCTGACGCGCGCGGACCTGCTCGGGGGACGGACGGCGCCGGAAGAAGCCCATGGCCGTGCAGGCTAGCGGCGCGGGCCGACCCCCCGGGACTGTTCGCGCGACGGTTCCCCCTGGAGGGTGCCGCCGCCGGGCGTGGGCGCCTCGGACCGCGACCCGTCGGTCCCACCGGGCGCGCCGGCCGCGCCGGAGCCTGGCCTCGCCTCCCTCGGCGCGGTCGCGTCGACCGGCTCGTCGCTGCAGCGCCACCACGCCTCCGGGCCGTCGACGTGGAGCAGGTACTCGGGGACGTCCCGCCCGTCGGGCCGGGTGAGCCGGGTCACGGCGCGGACCCGGTCGTGCGCGGCCTCCCACTCGGCGCTGACCCCGTCGTCGAGCGCGTCCGCGAGCCGCGCCTCCTCCGCGAGGAGCGGGGCGAGGGCGTCGAACCCGGGAGCCGGCTCGACGCGTGCGCGCAGCCAGGGGAAGTCCGCCTCGGTCACGTGCAGCGCGGCGACGACGCGGTCGCCGTGGTGCAGCTGCCAGACCTCGTCGTGCGGACCCATGCCGTCAGGGTAGGTCGGCCGTCCCGAGAGGGCAGGGTGGGCGCGCGGCGCCCCGCAACGACCTCCCGGACGCACGGGTCGGGCGTCGCAGGCAGTGCCGGGCGACCGGCACGGGTGGTGTCAGGCGCGCGCGGGCGCGTCCAGCCCGAGCCCGCGCAGGGCTGCGTCCGCGACCTCCTCGGGCGGGACGTCGACCGTGAGGCTCACGCCGTCCTCGTGCTCGGCGAGGGGCTCGAGCGTGCCGAACTGCGACGGCAGCAGCGACGGCGGCATGAAGTGCCCGCTGCGGGTCTCGAGCCGGCCGCCGATAAGCTCCGGGGCGGCCACGAGGTGCACGAAGCGCACGCGCCCGTCGGCCTCGCGGAGCACGTCGCGGTAGACCTCCTTGAGCGCGGAGCAGGTGATGACGGTCGAGCGGCCCGCCGCGGCCTGGTCGCTGAGCCAGTCGCGCATGATCCGCAGCCAGGGCCAGCGGTCCTCGTCGACGAGCGGGGTGCCGGCGGCCATCTTCGCGACGTTCGCCTCGGGGTGGTGGTCGTCCGCCTCGGCGAACGGCCAGCCCAGGCGCTCCGCGAGGAGGCGCGCGACGGTCGTCTTCCCCGATCCGGAGACCCCCATGACCACGAGGTGCTGGATCTCACTCATGCGTGCGCGCTCCTTGACGTCGTCGTCTGCTCTGGCGTCATCCTCGCACCCGCAGCCGGTTCATGAAAGATGATACCAATGTACGTGTCGGGCGTGCACGGTACTCTCTCGCCGGGCCGCGAGGGCTCACCGGCCCGGGACCTTCCCCCGGCCGGCACCGTGCGAAGGGGCAGGTGAGCGAGGGTGGGCGCCGAGGTGCTGCACAGCTCGGTGCTCGACGCCCTGGGCCAGGAGATCACCGGCGGCGTCATCCAGCCGGGCGCGATCATCACCCTCGACCGGATCCAGAAGCGGTTCGGCGTCTCCCGCACGGTCGCGCGCGAGACCATGCGCCTCCTGGAGTCGATGCAGCTCGTCACCTCCAAGCGGCGCGTCGGGCTCGTCGTCCGGCCCGTCGTCGAGTGGGACGTCTTCGACCCCCGCGTCATCCGCTGGCGCCTGCAGGGCAGCGAGCGCGAGGCCCAGCTGCGCTCCCTGACCGAGCTGCGCGCCGCCGTCGAGCCGCTCGCCGCCGGCGCCGCGGCCCGCTACGCGACCGACGGGGACCGCGCACGGATCGTCGACCTCGCGGCCCGGATGCGCGCGCACGGCGAGGACGGCGCACGCGAGGTGTTCCTCGACCTCGACGTCGAGTTCCACGGCCTGCTGCTGCGCGCGAGCCGCAACGAGATGTTCGCCGCGCTGACGGGCGTCGTGACCGAGGTGCTCGCCGGGCGGACCCGGCACGGGCTCATGCCGGACATCGTCCGTCCCGAGGCGCTCGAGGCCCACGAGGCGGTCGCGCGCGCCGTGCACGACGGCGACGCGACGGAGGCCGAGCGGGCCATGACCGCGATCATGGCCGAGGTCCGCGACGCGCTCAGCGTGCTCGACGACCTCCCGGGCTGAGCCCGCGGCCGGGCCCGCCGCTCAGTCCCGCGCGAGCAGCACGTCCAGCGCCTCGCGCACGAGCCGCTCCGCGGTCGCCCGGTGCGGCGCGAGCCAGTCGCCCGTGTACGCGCGCGGCGCGATCTCGACGACGAGCACCAGGCTGAGGTACAGCCGGTACAGCCGCAGCCGCGTCCGTCCCGCGACGGTGTCCAGCGGGAACGTGCCGCCCCCCTCCGCGTAGCCGGCGAGCAGCGTGGGCGGGGCCGTCCGCGCGCCCATCTGGTCCGCGCCGATCAGCTCGTACAGCGGGTCGCCCCACAGCGAGCGCTCGGTGTCGATGACGCCGACGAGCTCCCCGGTCGCGGGCTCGACGAACAGGTTCCCCGCCCAGAGGTCGCCGTGCACGAGCACGGGCGTCGTGACCTCGGCGAGCGCGTCGGTGTGCCGGGCCAGCGCGGCGCGGACCTCCGCGTCGGGCACCGGCGTCCCCCAGCGGGCCGCGTCGTCGAGCAGCGCGCCGAGCATGAGGCCGAACGCCTCGGGCCACGTGGGCGCCGTCAGCCCGGACCCGGCGTTGAGGTACCCGAAGCGCTCCCCGGTCACGGTGTGCAGCCGGGCCATGAACGCGCCGAGCTCGTGGTCGATGCGTGCGCCCACCGCAGCCGGGGGCTCGCCGAGGTCGACGAGCGGGACGCCGTCGAGGTGGCTCACGACGACGACGTCGCTCGGCAGCACCGTGCGGGAGAAGTCCGTGAGCAGCACGCGGGGCATGAGCAGGTCGGGCCGGTCCGCGGCGAGCCCGTACACCTCGGCCTCGGTCCGCACGAGGTCGTGCTCGTACCGCAGCAGGCGGTCGGTCCCGGTCGGCGCGGTCTTCACGACCACGCGGGTGCCGTCGGTCAGCGTGACGCGGTACGTCGTCGCGAACGTGCCCCCGGTGAGGAGCTGCACGTCGGCCGGCACCCCGAGCGGCGCGAGCACGCGCCCGAGGTCACGGAGGGTCTGCGGGGGGACGGCGTCGTCGCGCACGTCGGCGGTCTCGTCGAGCACCCGCCGACCCTAGCGAGCCGCCCGGCCGCGGCGGGTGCGTTCCTCGGGGTGGGCGCAGGCCCGGCGGACCTCCGCGGGCGCAGGAGCCCTGGGACGGCGACGGCCCCGGACCGTGGGGGTCCGGGGCCGTCGCCGTCCTGCGGGTGCTACGCGTGCCGTCCGCGGCGCCGGCGGGTCAGCCCGACCAGCACGCCGCCCGCGGCGAGCAGCAGCGACGCGAGCGTCGCGAGCAGCCCGGCCTCCGCGCCGGTCGCGGCGAGCGGGCCCGAGGCCGTGCCGCCGCCGGGCGTCGTGACCGGCGCCGGGGCGGTCGGGACCGGGGCCACCGGGGTGACGGGCGCCGGTGCGGACGGGACCGTGCCCTCGACGTCGAGCGTGACCGTGGCGGTCGACGTGCCGCCCTGGCCGTCGCTCAGCGTGTACGTGAAGCTCACGGTGCCGGTGTACCCGGGCTCCGGGGTGTACACGACCTCGTCGCCGACGATCGCCACCGACCCGTGCACGGGCTGCGTGACCGAGACGAGCGTCAGCGTGCCGCCGTCGGGGTCGGTGTCGTTGCCGAGGACGTCGATGCGCACGTCGGCGTCGCCACGGACGGCTCCCGAGTCGGGCGTCGCGGTCGGGGCGGCCGGGCTGACCGTCACCGTGACCGTCGCGCTCTGCCGGGCCGTGCCGTCGGTGACCTCGTAGGTGAAGGTCACCTCACCGCTGAACCCGGCGGGCGGCGTGTACGTGAGGACGTCGCCGACCACCGTGACCGAGCCGCGCGTCGCGCCGCCCGCGTCGACGGGCGCCGAGACGCTGCCGGGCACGAGCACCAGGGTGTCGCCGTCCGCGTCCGTGTCGTTCGCCACGGGACGGACCTCGACCGCGGTGCCGTACGGCGTCGTCGCGGAGTCGTCGACCGCGACCGGGGCCGCGTTGTCGACCGCGACCGTCAGGGTCCCGGTGTCGGTGCCGCCCGCACCGTCGGAGACGGTGTAGGTGACGGTGACCGTCCCGGCGAACCCGGGAGCCGGCGTGACGGTCACCGTGTTGTCGCGGCTGTTCACAGCGACGGTCGCGCCGTGGTCCGCGACCGCGCCCGTGACCGTCAGGGTCTGGCCGGTGCCGGGGATGTTCGCGTCGGTGTCGTTGGCCAGGACCGCGACGCCGGCCGCCGGGGTGCCGGACCGGGTCGTGGCGGTGTCGTCGACCGCGACCGGGGCTGCGTTCTCGACCGTGACCGTCAGGGTCCCGGTGTCGGTGCCGCCCGCGCCGTCGGAGACGGTGTACACGGCGGTGACCGTCCCGGCGAAGCCGGGCGCCGGCGTGACCGTGACGGTCCCGCCGTCGACCGTGGCGGTAGCGCCGTTGTTCGCCGTCACGCCCGTGACCGTCAGGGTCTGGGTGGTGCCGGGGATGTTCGGGTCGGTGTCGCCCGTGAGCACGTCGACCGTGACCGGGGTCCCGGTCGGCGTGGTGGCCGTCTCGTCGTCCGCCACCGGGGCCGCGTTGGCGACCGTGACCGTGACGGTCGCGGTGTCCGTGAGCGAGCCGTCGCCGGCCGTGTAGGTGAACGTGTCGGTACCGGCGTAGCCGGGCGCCGGCGTGTAGCGCACCCGGCCGTCCACGAGCTCGACGACGCCGTGCGCCGGCGGCGTCACCGCGGTGATCGTGAGCGCGGTGCCGTTGGCGTCCGTGTCGTTCGCGAGCACGTCGATGTCGACCACCGTCCCGGTCGCCGCAGGTGCGACGTCGTCGACGGCGACCGGTGCGGCGTTGGCGACCGAGACCGTGACGGTCGAGACCGAGGTCGCACCGCTGGGGTCGGTCACGGTGTAGCCGAACGTGACCGTCCCGCTGAAGCCGGCCGGCGGGGTGTAGCGGACCTGGCCGTCCTCGACCTGGACCGTCCCGCGCGTGGTGCCGCCGGCGTCGACCGGGGTCGTGAGCGAGCCCGGCACGAGCGTCAGGGTGTCGCCGTTCGCGTCGGTGTCGTTCGCCAGCACGTCGACGAGCACGGAGGTGTTCGTCGGGGTGTCGACCGGGCCATCCGGCACCGCGGTCGGCAGCGCGTTGTCGACCGTGACGGTCAGGGTGCCCGTGGCGGTGCCGCCCGCGCCGTCGGAGACGGTGTAGCTGACGACGACGGTCCCGGCGAACCGTGCGGCCGGGGTCACGGTCAGCGTGCTGCCCCCGTTCACCACCACGGTCGCGCCGTTGTTCGCGGTCGCACCCGTGACCGTGAGGGTCTGGGTGGTGCCGGGGATGTTCGGGTCGGTGTCGTTGGCGAGGACCGCGATGCCGGTCGCCGGGGTGCCGGTCGTGGTGCCGACGGCGTCCGGGTGGGCGACGGGGGCGGCGTTCGCGACCGTGACGGTGACCGTCGCGGTGTCCGTGAGCGTCCCGTCGGAGACGGTGTACTCGAACGTGTCGGTGCCCGCCCAGCCGGTCGCCGGGGTGTACCGGACGCGGCCGTCCGGCAGCCGGACCGCAGTGCCGTGATCGGGCGGCGTGACCGTCGTGACGGTGAGCGCGTCGGCGTTCGGGTCGGTGTCGCCGTCGAGGACGTCGACGTCGACCGCGGTGCCCGTCGTGGTCGTGGCCGTGTCGTCGACCGCGACCGGGGCGCCGTTCACCGTGATCTGCACGGTCGCCGGTGCGCTCGTCGCGCCCTGGGAGTCGGTCACGCGGTACTGGAAGGAGTCCGGCCCGGTGTAGCCGGCGGCGGGCGCGTACGTGCCCGTCCCGCCGGCGTTCAGCGTCACGGTGCCGTGGCTGGGGGCCGTCACGAGCGCGACCGTGAGCACGTCACCCTCGGCGTCCGTGTCGTTCGTGCCGACCGCGAGCGCGACGCTCGCGCCGGCCGCGACCGTGTAGGTGTCGTCGTTCGCCACGGGCGCGTTGTTCGTCACCGTGAGGTGGACGGTCGCCGTGTCGGAGCCGCCGCGCGGGTCCTCGACGACGTACGTGAACGAGTCCGTCCCGCGGAAGCCGGCGGGCGGGGTGTACCGGACCTCGCCGTCCACGAGCGCGACGGTGCCGCCGCGCGTGCTGGTGGGGCTCACGGAGCGCACCGCGAGGGTGTCGCCGTTGGCGTCGGTGTCGTTGGCGAGCACCGCGACCGCGGTCGTCGTCGAGGCGAGGACGCTGGGCGCGTCGTCGACCGCGTCGGGTGCCGTGTTGACGACCTCGACCTGCACGACGGCGGTCGCACGGTTCCCGGCGGTGTCCTGGATCGTGTAGGTGAACACGTCACGCCCGGCGAAGTCGTCGCGCGGCGCGTAGGTGACCGTGCCGTCCGGGGCGACGGTCAGCTCGCCGCCCGCGGCGTCGGTCACGCCGACGACGCGCAGCGCGTCCCCGTCGGGGTCCGAGTCGCCGGCGAGCACGTCGACGTCGAGCGTGCGCGCGCCCGGGGCCGGGGTCAGGGACACGATGTGCGAGGAGGCGGTCGGCGGGGCGTTGCCCGCGACGGGGTCGGTGACGACGGGGCTCAGCACCGCGTTCGTGGCCGACGAGGACGACGCGTCGGTCGTGTGCCCGCGGTACGTGAGCGCGGCCGCGTTCACGAGGCGCTGGCCGTTGGTCGCGTCCGCGCCGACCCGGACCCGGAACGTGACGAGGTGCTGCGCCGTCCCGGTCGACATCGGGATGGACCCGCCCAGCGCCGGCGTCGCGCCCGCACCGAGGTACGCGAGCACGTGGCCCTGGCCGAGCGCGCCCGCGGGCACGTACTGCGCGAGGTCGTCGCCCGCGGCGTCGGTGAGCGGCACGCCGTCGACCGTGATGGAGCCGGGGACGTAGGACGTGCCGGTGGGGATCGCGTCGAAGAACCGGCTGACCGAGGCGGTGTCGAGCCCGATGTTCTCGACGGGGACCGTGTACGTGAGGGTGTCGCCCAGCAGGACCTGGCCGCCGTCGTCGTCGACCACGGTCTTGGTGCCCAGCAGCTTGGGGTCGTACAGCTCGGTCGAGAACGTCACGACGCCCGGGAAGTACTGCTCGCTCGACGTCGTGAGCGAGATGCGGGCGCTCGTGGCGCTGTTCGGCAGGACGCCGTTGGCGCTGAACAGGTCGGCGTCGAAGCCGAGCTGGTTCGCGTACGCCGGGGCGCGCGTCGTCACCTGCGCGCCGCGGTCGCTGATCGAGGAGTTGAAGACGTTGTTCGAGGGGTTGAGCGCGTTCGAGATGGGGGTGCTGTTGAGCGTGAACGTGTCACCGGTGAGGCCCATGTCGCCCTCGTAGGACACGGCGCCGACCGTCGTGCGGACGGGGCCGCTCGGCGGCGTGAGGAACCCGCTGACGGTGAACGTCGGGAGCGGGTCGCCGTTCGCGACCGACGCGAGACCGGTGAAGACCGTGAGGTTGCGCGCCGGGGCGGACGGGTCGGCGACGGCCACGACGAGCGACCAGCCCGCGTAGTTGTTGTCGACCCGCGCGGCGGACTGCACGTTCCCGAGGGTGTACGTCCCGCTGCCCGCGGCGGCGACGACGTCCGTGACGTCGAGCCACGACTGGTAGGCGGTGCCCCACCCGTCGCTCGGGGCGACCGCGACGTCCGCCGTGCGGGCGGTCACGGTGGTGGGCGTCCCGCCGGGGACGGTGAGGACCGCCTGCCCGCGGAGCACCGGGTTGTTGCCGACGGTCGCGGTGCCGCGCGTGCGCCCGCCCCAGACGAGCGCCGCGAACAGGACGCCGCCCCCGGCCGGGAGCGTGAGCGTCGCGGACGACGAGTTGACCGTCGCGGCGTTCGCGTCCACGTCGACGTACTGCATCGTGTAGTCGTTGTTGCTGTAGTTGCCGCTCGTCGCCCCGCGCGCCGCGGCGCACGTGCCCGCACCTGTCGACCCGCTCGTGGTGCTGCACGTCATGAGCGTGTTCGCCGCGACGAGGATCTCGCCGTTGGTGTTCGCGGAGAACACCGGCGTGAAGTCGCGGATCGGCGCGGCCTGCGCCGGTGAGGCGCCGCCGAGCACGGTCAGCGGCGCGAGCACGAGGCTCATCACCACGACGGCGACCCGGGAGCGACGCACGAGGCGGCGCTGCGGGGCGGGGGAGGTGCCGGTCAGGGCAGCCCGGAGGCGGACGAACATGAAGGATCTCCACTCAGCACGACGGTCGACATGCACGTATCGACCGCTTCGCCCGGGTGGCTTGAGCCGCTCGCGGGCTCGCTCGTCCCGGTGACGTCCGGCGCTCCGGCGGCGGCGGGGCCGCGGGCGGGCGCTACGACGCGCTGACCTGCACAGATGCCACACGAGTGGTCGGGAATCGCGCTCCGTCGGGACGCCCCAGGGGCGGTGTGTGCTCCGTCACACGGCGTCCGGGAGGGGGACGGGTGCACCCGTTCGGCGCAGCCGTGCGCCGGCCTGCGTGAACGCGTCAGCCCGTGGCGTCCTCGCGCGTGCGCGCGGCGTCGTCGACGCCGGTGCCGAGGTCCGCGGTGCCCGCCCGCAGCGTGCGCAGCGAGACCGCGGTCGCCAGCACCATGAGGCCCGCGCCGCCGACGACGACGAGGAACCCGCCGTGCGAGCCGCTCGCGTCGATCGCGAGCCCCGCGAGCGACGCGCCGGCGGACACGCCCACCCCGAGCGTCGTCCCGACGATCGTCAGGCCCTCGGTGATCCGCTCGCGCGCGACGAAGTGCTGCACGAGCCCGTTGCCGTTGATGATCGTCGGCGCGATCGCGAAGCCCGCGACGAACATGACGACGGCCAGGACCGTCATCGAGGTCACGAGCACGAACAGCGACGCCCCGATGCCGAGCGCGACCATGCCGAGCGCGAACCGCTTCCACAGCGGCATGACCCAGTGCCGCGCGCCGTAGAGCAGCCCCGAGATCAGGGAGCCCGCGGCGAACACCGCGAGCACGACGCCCGCGAGGTCGGGGCGCCCGTGCTCCTCGGCGAACGCGACCGTCGAGACGTCGGTCGCGCCGAAGACGGTGCCCATGCCGACGAACACGATCGCCAGCACGACCATGCCGCCCGAGCGCAGCACCGAGCGGGTGCGCGGTGCGCCGACGACGGGCGGGTTGGGCGGCGGCTCGGACGCGCGCAGGCCGAGGAACCAGTAGCCGCCGACGAGCATCCCGGCGACCGCGACGACGAGCGCCGCGGTGGGCGTGACGCCGGCCGCGAGGGTCGTGGCGAGCACGGGCCCGACGATGAAGACGAGCTCGTCGGCCGCGGACTCGAGCGAGTACGCCGAGTGCAGCTCCCGCGGCGAGCGGACGAGGTGGTTCCAGCGGGCGCGGACGAAGGCGCCGAACGAGCCGATCGTGGCGCCCGCGACGATCGCCGTCGCGTACAGCCAGGGCGTCGGGGCGTGCACGGCCGCGGCGACGGTCAGCCCGACGAGCCCGACCGACGCGACGGCGATCGCCGGGCGCATGACGCGCGCCTGGCCGTGGCCGTCGACGAGGCGAGCGAGGCGCGGGGAGCAGAGCGCCTGGGTCAGGACGTAGACGGCCGAGACGCGACCGGCGAGCGCGTACGAGTCGTACAGCGCCTCGACCAGCAGGACGATGCCGATCCCGGCCATCGACATGGGGAGGCGTGCGAGCAGACCCGACGCGGAGAACGCCAGTGCGCCCGGCCGCGACAGGATGTCACGGTAGGGGCGGAGCACCGTCCCAGTGTCGCACCGGGGTCCGACGCCGCCCGACGAGAATCCGACCATGTGGTCGGCGTCACGGCGGGCGGCGGCACGGGCGGCCCGCCGACCGCCGGGGACGCCACCCAGCGCGGCTGCGTCGCGGTCGGCTGCCCCGAGGTGCGGTCTCGCACCGGTGAACCCTTTCGCGCCCCCCGAAGCCCCGCCGCGCCCCTACCGTGCTCACCACCTGACACGTGGGGAGCTCGACGATGAGACGGACCCGGCTCGGACTGACCGCCGCCGCGGCGCTGGCCGCCCTCCTGCTGACGCCCGGCGCCGCCTGGGCCGGCGACGTCCAGCGCGAGGAGTTCCGGCGCACCCCCGCCGCCCCGTGGCAGGTGCGCGGCTTCGGCGGTGACCCGGTCGTCTCGACCCGGGGCGGCGCGACCACGATCGGCGAGCAGACGCTCGTCATGCTGCTGGACTACGCCGACCCCGCGGAGTGGACCGGCTCGGCCAACCGCCTGACGGGCTGGGACGTCGACTTCCGCATGCGGCTGGGCGCGGACACGACGAAGGGCTGCCTCGACGAGCAGACCGGGACGCCGGCGACGCTCCTGTGGGTGGGCGACCAGACCGACCTCGTGCAGCTCGGGTTCGGCGCGGGCGAGCTGTGCCTGATCTACCCGTACGAGGACCGCGAGGTCGTCCCGCTCAGCACGCACCGCTGGCACCGGTACCACCTCGAGGCCCGCGGCCAGCACCTGCGCCTGACCGTCGACGGCCGCACCGTGCTCGACCGGACGCTCACCGGGCGCGGCGCGGGCACCGTCGCCCTCGGCTTCGAGACCTACCAGGGCAGCTCGACCTGGGACTACCTCCGCTACGACACCGCGCCGGGGCGCCCCTGCACGCTCCGCGGTACCGACGGCGCCGACGTGCTCACGGGCACGCCCGGTGCGGACGTCGTCTGCGCGGGTGCCGGCGACGACCGCGTGTCCGGCCTCGGCGGCGACGACGTGCTGCTCGGCGGCGAGGGCGACGACGTGCTGCTCGGCGGCGACGGCCACGACCTGCTGCAGGGCGGCTGGGGAGCCGACGTCCTCGACAGCGGCGCCGACAGCGGCCGCGCGGAGGGCGGGCAGGGCGACGACCGGTTCGTCACGGGCGCGGAGCCGGACGGCGCGCACCAGCTGCTCGGCGGCCGCGGGTGGGACGTCGCCGACTACGGCGCGCGCACGGGAGCCGTCACGGTGAGCCTCGACGGGGTCGGCGGCGACGGGGCGCCCGGTGAGGGCGACGCGGTCGGGGTCCCGGCACCGTGGAACGCGTCGCCCGACCTCGAGGAGGTCGTCGGCGGGCACGGCGACGACCTGCTGACCGGCGTGCGCTGGGACGAGACGCTCGTCGGCGGGCCGGGTGCCGACCTGCTGCGCGGCGCCGGCGGGACGGACACGCTGCGCGGGGTCGACGGCGTCGAGGGCAACGACCGGCTCGACGGCGGTGACGGCCACGACACGTGCACCGCCGACCCGCTCGACACCCTGGGCTCGTGCAACGACCCCGACCCGCGCCCGACCTTCCCGATGCCGACCCCGTCGCCGTCCGGCTCCCCGTACCCGGTGCCGCCGGGCTCGTCGGCGCCGGCCGCGCCCGTCGAGCCGCGCGGGCTGCGGCCCACGGTGGCGTCGTCGCCCGACGGGCGGTAGACGTCGGGCGGGGCAGCGCGCCGGCGCCCGAGGTGAGGCGCTGCGCGGGCCGGGGTCAGCGGTGAGGCGCTGCGCGGGCCGGGGGCGGCGGGACCACCCCCGCGGGCCCCGGCGGCGCCCGCACGCCCGGCGCTGCCCTCATCGCGGACGCCGACCGCGGCCGTGCGGTCCGCCGGGTTGACTGACGCGATGGCGACCGCCGAGCCCCCGACGCCCAGCACCCCGGGCCCCGTCCCCGTGAGCCCGGACGCGCCCGGACCCACCGCCCGGGCCGGGGCCGTGCCCGCCGCCCGCGGTCCGGCACCGGGGCCCTCCGCCCCCGGGGACGCCTCGGCCCGCCGCTCGCTCCTGCGCGACACCTCGGTCTCGGCGGTCGTCGCGGGCTTCGTCGCCGTCCTCGTCTCCTACACCGGGCCGTTCCTCATCGTGCTGCAGGCCGCGGACGGCGCCGGGCTCAGCGTCGCCGAGACGACGTCGTGGGTCTGGGCGATCTCGTTCGGCAGCGGCCTCACGTGCCTCGTGCTGAGCTGGGCGACGCGGCAGCCGGTGATCACCGCGTGGTCGACCCCCGGCGCGGCGCTGCTCGTGACCACGCTCGGCGGCTACCGGTTCTCGGACGTCATCGGCGCGTACCTCGTCGCGGGCGTCGTCGCGACGGTGCTGGGCTTCTCGGGGCTGTTCGGCCGGCTGCTCACGCTCGTGCCGCGGCAGGTCCTCTCGGCGATGCTCGCGGGCGTCCTGCTGCCGTTCGTGCTGGCCGCGGCGCTCGCGGTCGGCGCGTCGCCGCTCGTCGCCGGCGGGCTCGTCGCCGCGTTCCTCGTCGGGCGCCGCGTCGCACCGCGGTACGCCGTGCTCGGCGGCCTCGTCGTCGGGGTCCTCCTCGCGGTCCTCACAGGCGAGCTCGGCAACCCGCACGTGACGCTGCGCATCGACGGCCCGCACCTCACCGCGCCGACGTTCGACCTCGGCGCGGTCGTCGGCATCGGGCTGCCGCTGCTCGTCGTCACGATGGCCTCGCAGAACGCGCCCGGGCTCACGGTGCTCCGCAACGACGGCTACGACCCCGACGACCGGCTCCTCGTCGGCTCGACCGCGGCGGTCTGGACGGTGCTCGCGCCGTTCGGGGCGCACGGCATCAACCTCGCCGCGATCACCGCGGCCATCTGCACGGGCCGGGAGGCGCACCACGACCCGCACCGGCGCTACGTCGCGGGTGTCTGGTGCGGCGTCTTCTACCTCGCGCTGAGCCTCGTGAGCAGCGGGCTCGTCGCGCTGTTCGTCGCGATCCCGGGCGACCTCGTCGCGGCGCTCGCGGGGGTCGCGCTGCTGGGGGCGCTGCTCGGGGCGACCAAGGACGCGTTCTCGGGTGACGGGCCGACGTCGGAGGCGGCGCTCGTGACCCTCGCGGTGACCGCCTCGGGCCTGACCGTGCTGACCGTGGCCTCCCCGTTCTGGGGGCTCGTCGCGGGCGGGTTCGCGTACGTCGTGCTGACGCTGGGCCGCCGGGCACGGGCCGACCTGCGCGGGCCGGCGGCCGCGGGTCGCCAGCCGTGGCGCGCGGCGGCCGCGCGACGCAAGATCGTCCGCATGAGCACCCTCACCCCGGACGACCTGACCTACTCCGACGTCCCGAAGGAGAGCCGTTTCGAGGCGCGCACCGCGCAGGACGCGCTCGTCGGGCTCGTCGGCTACCAGCGCCGTGGCGGCGCGCTCGTCCTCACGCACACCGAGGTCGAGGACGCGGCGGCCGGGCACGGCGTCGGGTCGAGCCTCGCCCGGTTCGCCCTCGACCAGGCGCGCAGCGAGGGCGTGCCGGTCGTGCCGCTGTGCCCGTTCGTGCGCGAGTACGTCGAGCGGCACCCCGAGTACGCGGACCTCGTGCAGGAGCCCCCGCACCGCGAGGGCTGACGACCCGCCCGCACCCTGGGCTCCCGACCCGCCCCGCTCGGCGGGCACCGCCCGACCCGCCCGCGCGCCCTGCACCGCCGAGTCCTCGGCGCGCCCCGGCCGGACACCGCGACGCCCCGGCCACCACCCCGCCGTCGGGCGGGAGCGACCGGGGCGCCGGGGCGCGCGGCTCAGCCCAGGGCGTCCGACACGACGTCCTTCGCCGCGACCTGCACCTCGGCGAGGTGCTCGGGGCTGCGGAACGACTCGGCGTAGATCTTGTAGACGTTCTCCGTGCCCGACGGGCGCGCGGCGAACCACGCGTTCTCGGTCGTCACCTTGAGCCCGCCGATCGACGCGCCGTTGCCGGGCGCCGCGGTCAGCCGCGCGGTGATGTCCTCGCCCGCGAGCGACGTCGCGGTGACCTGCTCGGGCGAGAGCTTGCCGAGCGTGGCCTTCTGCTCGAGCGTGGCGGGCGCGTCGACCCGCGCGTACCAGGACTCGCCGTGCTCGGCGACGAGCTCCGCGTGGTGCTGCGACGGGGACTTCCCGGTCGTGGCGAGGATCTCCGAGGCGAGCAGCGCGAGGATGAGCCCGTCCTTGTCGGTCGTCCACACGCGCCCGTCGTGCCGCAGGAACGAGGCGCCCGCGGACTCCTCGCCGCCGAAGCCGACCGACCCGTCGAGCAGGCCCGGCACGAACCACTTGAAGCCCACCGGGACCTCGAGCAGGCGCCGGCCGAGCGACGCGGCGACCCGGTCGATCAGCGACGACGACACGAGCGTCTTGCCGATCGCCGCGTCGGGGTTCCAGCCGGGGCGCGCACCCGAGTAGAGGTACCGGATCGCGACGGCGAGGTAGTGGTTCGGGTTCATCAGCCCGGCGTCGGGGGTCACGATGCCGTGCCGGTCGGAGTCCGCGTCGTTGCCGGTCGCGATGTCGAACGGCGCCGTGCCCGCGTCCGAGGCGGTCATCCGGTTGACGAGCGAGGCCATCGCGTACGGCGACGAGCAGTCCATGCGGATCTTGCCGTCCCAGTCGAGCGTCATGAACGACCACTGCGGGTCGACGCGCGGGTTCACGACCGTGAGGTCGAGCCCGTACCGCTCGCCGATCGCGCCCCAGTACTCGACGGCCGCGCCGCCGAGCGGGTCCGCGCCGATCCGGACGCCCGCCGAGCGGATCGCGTCGAGGTCGAGCACGTTCGCGAGGTCGTCGACGTACGCCGCCATGAAGTCGTGCGTGTGCGTCGTGTCGGCCTTGAGCGCGCGCTCGAGCGGCGTGCGGGCGACCTGGCCGACGCCGGTGCGCAGGATCTCGTTGGCGCGCGCCGCGATCCAGCCCGTCGCGTCCGAGTCGGCCGGCCCGCCGTGCGGGGGGTTGTACTTGAAGCCGCCGTCGCGCGGCGGGTTGTGCGACGGGGTCACGACGATGCCGTCCGCGAGCCCCGTGCCCTGCGACGAGCCGCCGTTGCCCGTGCGCACGCCCTCCGAGCTCGTCGCGCCGTTGTGCAGCAGGATCGCGTGCGAGACCGCCGGGGTCGGCGTGAACGAGTCACGCGCGTCGACGTAGACCTGGACGCCCGCGGCGGCGAGCACCTCGACGGCGCTCTCCCACGCCGGACGGGACAGCGCGTGCGTGTCGCGACCGATGAACAGCGGGCCGTCGGTGCCCTGCGAGCGGCGGTACTCGACGATCGCCGCGGTGGTCGCGACGATGTGCGCCTCGTTGAACGCGCCGTCGAGGCTCGACCCGCGGTGCCCGCTCGTGCCGAACACCACCTGCTGCGCGGGGTCGTCGAGGTCGGGCACGCGGTCGTAGTACGCGCTCAGCAGCGCGTCGACGTCGACGAGGTCGGAGGTCTGGGCCGGGGTTCCTGCGCGGGGATCCATGCCCCGATCCTGCCACCGGGTGAAGTGCCCGGCACAGGGGCGCTCGACGCCCGCGAGGCGGCCCGTCCGCGCGCCCGGGGAGGGCGCTCGTGGACGCGCGTCCGAGTTGCGCGCACCGGTGTCGGCGCGTGTCGTGGAGGCATGGACATCCAGTGGCGCAGCAAGCACGGCGAGACGGTGGACGACCGGGGGCAGGACCGGGTCGAGGAGGCGCTCGAGCAGTCGCTCGCCCGCTTCGGCGACCGGGTCGTGACGGTCGAGGTGCACGTGGCGGACGAGGCGTCGGGCAGCTCCGACGGCAACGACCACCGGTGCACGCTCGACGCCCAGGTCGCCGGGCACAAGAACCTGTCGGTGACCAACCACGGCTCCTCGGCGGAGGAGGCGTGCATGGGTGCGGTGCAGAAGCTCGTGCACCTGCTCACGAGCCGCCTCGGCAAGGAGGCGGACCGGCGCCAGGGGAGCGAGTCGATCCGGCACCTGCCGGTCGAGGAGGGGCTGGTCTGACCGCGCCCCGGTGACGGGGCGCGGCTCGCGTCCGACGGCCGTGCGCCCGGCGTCCGACCGCGGTGCGCCCGGCGTCCGACCGCGGTGCGCCCGGCGTCCGACCGCGGTGCGGCCGGCGACCGACTGCCGTGCCCGGTGACCGACCGCCGTGCGGCCGGCCCGGTCGCGCGTCGGTAGGCTCGCGCCATGGCCTCTGCATCCGTCCCGTTCGTGCTGCGCCCGTTCGAGGGGCTCCCCGGTGAGCCCGACTGGGTCGCGCTCAAGGAGGTCGTCCCCGCGGCGACCGCGACCGCCCGCACGACCGCCGAGCACGGCTCGCGCGAGGTGCTCGTCACGACCGTCCTGCCGATGGGCTGGCCCGCGCTGCACCGCGCGGACGGCGTCATCCTGCTCGCGCTGCAGACCACGAGCGGCTCGGGCGACGCGAGCCGCGACCTCGCCGCCCACCTGCTCGCCGCGATCGAGGTCGAGCCCGGCACCGCGGTCCAGCCGGGCGCCCTGCCCGGCCCGGGCCCGCGGCTGCAGGACGTGCTCGACCTGAGCGTCCCCTTCGAGGTCACCGTGCAGCCGAGCTTCTCCTACTGGCTCGCGCCGGGCACCGAGATGACGACCGACCTCCAGGGCGCGATCGAGGAGGCCGACGCCGGGATCGTCGAGACGGTCCGGCTCGCGTCCGTCGACTCGGCGTACTGGGCGCGTCTCGGCTCGCGCGAGTTCCTGCGCTGGGCCCAGCCGCACGACGAGCAGCAGGTCCTCGACGCGCTCGCCCGGCTGCACGCGCGCCGCGAGTCCGGGTTCGACGACGCGAAGTTCGTCGGCTACTTCCGTTCGAGCGGGCTCGTCGTCCCCGTCTGGGAGCTCGCGCGCGGCACGGAGGCCGAGGAGCTCGAGAAGCCCGTCGCCGAGTTCGCGCCCCGCTTCGAGGCCGCGCTCGCCGACACCGCGCCGCTCGACGCGAACGCCCGCCGCGCCCGCGCCGGGCTCGTCGCCCGCCAGGTCACGCTGCGCTGACCAGCAGGTCCGCACCCCGGCGTGTGCCGCCCGGCCGTCCGCCCGCCCCGCGCGGGTGATTCGGCGGCGCGGGCGGCACACCCTGCGGCGGCTCGCTAGGCTGACGCCCGTGACCGGGACGCGCGGGGAAGCCGCTGACGACGAGGCGCCCGTGACGACTCCCCACGGGGAGAGGAGCGGCTCCGGCGGCGTCGCCGGTGACCTGCCGAGCAGCGGCTCCACGAGGACGGCGACCCAGCGCGCTGCGACGTCCGTCGGGTCCGCGGGCGGCACCGGCGCGGCGCGCACCTCCGCCGACGGCGAGCCGTCCCGCAGCACCGCTCCCCGCCGCGGTCCCCGGACGGGCGAGCCGCTCACGAGCCCCACCACGAAGGTCCCCGGGGCGCGCTCGCGCCAGCGGGTCGCGGTCGTCATCCCGGCCAAGGACGAGGCTCGCCGCATCGCCGCGACGGTCCGTTCGGCGCGCGCCATCCCGCACGTCGACCTCGTGCTCGTCGTCGACGACGGCTCCGAGGACAACACCCAGCACGTCGCGCGCGAGGCCGGCGCGGTCGTCGTGCGCCACTCGCACAACCGGGGCAAGGCCGCCGCGATGGAGACGGGGGCCGCCGTCGTGGCGATGCGCGACGCCCCGGACCGCCCGCCGCGCCTCCTGCTCTTCATCGACGGCGACCTCGGTGACACCGCGGTCAACACGGCGCCGCTCGTCCCGCCGGTGCTCGAGCGCTCGGCGGACTTCTCGATCGCGCTGCTGCCGCCCCAGCCCGGTGCGGGCGGGCGCGGCATCGTCGTCGGCGCCGCGCGCCGGGCGATCGCGGCCATGACCGGCTGGACGCCGACCCAGCCGCTGTCCGGGATGCGCTGCCTCACGCGCGAGGCGTTCGAGGCCGCGACGCCGCTCGCGCGCGGGTGGGGCGTCGAGACGGGCATGACGATCGACCTGCTGCGGCAGGGCTTCGTCGCGGTCGAGGTCCCGTGCGACCTGCGGCACCGCCCCTCGGGCACCGACCTCAAGGGTCAGCTGCACCGGGCCGCGCAGTACCGGGACGTCCAGCTCGCCGTGAACGCCCGCCGCGTGCGGCGGGCCGCGGGCGCCGTGCGCTCGACCGTCAACCCCGGGCCGCGGCCCCCTCGGACGCACCGCTGAGGTCGTCCGGGCCGTCGGCCCGGCTCGTGCCGGCGGGCGTGACGACCGAGGTCCCGTCGCCGCGCGCGCCGGCGTCGTCCGCCCCGGAGCCGTCGCCGTCGGGCGGACCGGCCGGGCCCTCCGGCGCCCCCGGCGTCAGCGTGAGCATCCAGCTCGCGCACGCCGCCACGAGCAGCGGCACGGCGAGCGCGCCGCCCATCGCCGGGATGAGCACGCCCGAGTCGTTGAGCGCGAAGCCGATCCCGAGCGTCACGGCGAGCGCGACGAGCCCGGGCCGCAGCATCGGGGCGTCGGTCCCGAGCCGGGTCAGCGGCGCCCCGGACGACAGCCAGCCGTAGGCGCCGCCGTCCGGTGCCCCGACCGCGGTGCGCACGGGCCGGCCGAGCACGAGCAGGAGCAGCAGGAGCCCGCCGGCCGCGAGCAGCGTGAGCTCGCTCCCGACGAGGTTGTCGAGGTTCTGCTGCAGCTTGCGGGTCACGACGGGCAGGAGCCCGCCGTCGAGCACGGTCGCGACGAACCGCCCGAGGTGCGTGCGGTCGTCGGGGGGACGCAGCCAGTCGAGCACCGCGAACGACGTGACCGTGAGCGCGCCGGCGGCGAGCACCGCGAGGGAGCGCCACCAGGTGAGCCGGACGCCGGCCGCGAGGAGCGCGAGCACCGCGAACCCGGGCACGAGCGCCGGCGGGCCGCCGAAGTCCGCGCCGATGCTGGGCAGGCCGTCGAGCACGGTCGCCACGACCCCCACCGCGGCGACGACCGCAGCGGCGAGGCGGCGGCGCCCGCGTGCGACGAGCGGGTTGGTGATCGCGACCGTCAGCAGGATGCTCGCTGCGGCGAACAGCGAGAACGCGGTGTTGTTGAACCCGTAGAACCGGCCCGCGACCTGCGGCAGGACGCCCATCGGCGCGGCGAGCTGCAGCCGGGCGCCCGTCGCGACGTCGATCGTGAGGACAAGCGCGGTGACCGCGGAGACGACGCCGAGCGGCCCCAGCGGCCAGCGGCCCCAGCGCGGCAGCAGCGCAAGGGCGGTGAGGACCGTGATCCACGCGACGACGAGCCCGCCGAGCGCGTAGGACGGGGTGCTCGCGCGCCACCACGGCGACAGGTTCGCGAGGAACGTCGCGACCGGGTACGTGGCGACCGCGACCCCGGCGAGGCGCAGCTGGCGCAGGACCGTGGCGGGGCGGGTCGTCGCGGCGACGAGCCGGCGGCCGCGGCCGGGCCAGTGCCGGGCGACCGTGCGGCGCAGCCAGTCGAGCACGCGCCCGTTGAGCCCGACGGACACGAGCGCGTAGAGGACGAGGTTGATGCCGACGAGCACGAGGTACACCTGCCCCGTGAGCGGGAGCGTCGCGAGCGCGTGACGGTTGGCGTCGATCAGCGCGGCGACGCGCTCGCTCGCGAGCGTGAGCCCGCCGGTGGTGAGGATCGGTGCCCCGACGACGACGCCGCTCGGCGCGACGTCGCTCAGCCCGAGCCCGGTGAGCAGCGTCGGCGTCACGTCGGTCGTCTGCACGTACCCGGCCTGGCGGGTCGAGCCGGAGACGAGGAACGTGTCGGCGTAGCGGCCGTCGCCGGTCACGACGGGCCCGGTCGCCGCGGCGAGCTGCAGCGTCGCCTTGCGCCGGGAGTCCGCGAGCGAGACGACGAGGACGGTCGCGTCGGTGCGCGAGTCGTCGACGGCATCGAGCACCGCGCGCACGCGGGCGTCGATCGCCTGCGCCTGCTCCCCGCGGGTCGGCTCGGTGACGGCGTCGGTGCCGTGCACCTCGTCGAGCGACGGGTCCACGCCCGCACCGTCCGGACCGTCGGCACCGTCGGCACCGTCGAGGGCGGGGTCGCTCGCGGGCCGGGACCGCGTGGCGTAGCCGGGGTCGCGCACCGACCCGACGTCCACGACGAGCAGGTCCGCGGTCTCGAGCGCGGTCTCGGCGCGGCGCTCGAGGTCGTCCGGGTCGACGGGGGAGGCGAGGTGCTCGCCGACGGGCACGCCGTCGGACCCCGCGAGCGCGATCGCCGCGCCGGGTCCGATGCCGACGGCCTGGGCGCCGCCCTTCACCAGGGTGTCGCCGAGCATCCCGAGCTGCGCGTCGTACGACTCGAGCTCGGCCGACTCGAGGTAGTCCTCCCAGCCGGGGACGGCCGCCCCCGGCAGGGGCTCGCGCAGGCGCCGGCACGTGCCGTCCTCGACGAGCAGGTCGCCGGCGCGGTTGCCCGCGGACACCGCGAGCCAGCCGTCCGCCGGGCACGCCGACGTGCGGATGCTGCGCACCGCGACCGTCCCGACGGCACCCTCGCGCGAGAGGGTCCAGAGCGCGGGGGTCGTGAGCGAGCCGAGGTCGTCCCAGCGGAGCCCGGTCGTCCCGACCAGGACGACGGGGGGTGCGTCCTCGGGGACGGCTGCGGGCGCGTTCCGCGGGGCCGCCGCGGCTGCGCCCGCCCGGGCCTCGGCGGGAGTGCCCGCCCGGACCTCGGCAGGTGCCTGCG
>NZ_JBFTER010000080.1:0-22978 GCF_047229345.1 Cellulomonas jepli
GCGAGGGCGTCGTCGACCGCGCGGCTCGTGGCGTCGCCGCCGGCGCGCGCGACCCCGGGGCCCCGCCGACGGCGGTCGAACCGCCGCGCCAGCCGGCCCGTCCGCTCCTGCGCGTCGTGCCCTGCGTCCATGCCGCTCACCGGACCCTGCCTGCCCTCACGTGCCCCCGCGCGGCGTCGCCGCCCGCCCGGGGGTCGCTGCTGTCGACGGCGGCCGTGCGGCGCGACGCCGGGCCCGTTCGGGGCCCACCGTGCTCATCGGCGCGGCGGCGGGGCTGTTGACGCACGGGGCGGGCCGGCGGCGGCTGCGGCGGGGTGAATCGCGGGCGCGGGCGGGGTCAGCGCGACTGCAGCACGTCGAGCGCGACGGCCATCGCGGCGGCGACCCGGCCGTCGAGCCGCCCACCGGGGACGGTGATGGTGTACCGGTCGCGCAGCGACGGGCGACGCTCCGACGTCATCACGACGTGCCCGTCCGGGTCGGCGAAGTCGAAGTGGAAGACGAACGGCACCGGGACGTCCCCGACGACCGGGATGAGGTCCCACACCCGGCGCAGGACCGCGACGTTCGCGCTGCGCTCCTGGCCGACGGCCGTGACGCCGCGCGACTCCAGGTGCCACGTCGAGCGCAGCAGCGACCTGCCGAAGTCCTTGCGGAACGAGCCGATCGTCATCCCGTTCGCGTCGGTCACGTCGTAGGTCGCGCCCAGGTCCATGCGCTGGCGGGACCGGAACCCGAACACCGGGGTGGTGCGCGACTCGTCGGTGTAGAAGGTGACCTGCTCCTTGAACGCCATCCGCTTCTGCTGCGCGACGGCCAGGACCGGGCCGGGCTCGTCGTTCGGCCCGAGCGCGCGCACCACGTAGCGGTTCACCATCATGGTGATCTTCTGCTCGACGGCGAACCGCTCGATGCCGGTCAGGTCCTGTGCGCTCACGATGCTCCTCGGGGACGGGCTGAGGGCAGCAGCCTGCCACGTGCGGTGCGCGTCCACGGGGGACTCGTGGAGGTTCCGTGGATCCGCCCCGGCGGGCGTCCGCGGGTCGCCATGCTGGCCGGGTGAGCCGCCGACCCGCCCTGGCCGTCGCCGCGCTCGTGACCGTCGCGGCCGGGCTCGCGGTGCGCTCGGCGGCGTCCGCCGTGGACGCGGGGAGCGGGGTCGCGTCCGCCGTCGCGGAGCCGGTCGGCGACGCGCTCTACGCGGTGCTCGTGTACGCGATCGTCGGGGTGGTCGCCGTCCGCGCGCGCCCGTGGGTGCTCGCGGCGGTCGCGTGGGCGCTCAGCTCGGCCGTCGAGGTCGCACAGCTCACGGGGGTCCCGGCCGCGGTCGTCGCGGTGTGGGAGCCGGCGCGCTGGGTGCTGGGCACGACGTTCGACGCACCGGACCTGGCCGCGTACGCCGTCGGGGCCGCGCTCGCCGCGCTCGTCGACGCCGGCGTGGCGCGTCGTCGGGCAGCGGGCACCCCGCGTCCTGGCGCCGGCGTCCCCGCGCCCGCCGGTCAGCGCGCCCGCGAGACGTGGGCGAGCGAGCCGCCGTCGGCCCCGAGGCGGTCGACGAGGTGAGCGGGCACGACGTCGTCGTGGTCGTGCTCCGCGACGAACTGCCCCCGCCCGCCGGTGAGCGAGCGCAGCTCGAGCACGTACCGCGCGAGCTCAGCCTCGGGGACCAGGGCCCGGATCTCGTGGCGGCCGTCGTCGAGCGCGGTCGTCGCCACGATGCGCCCGCGGCGCGCCGAGAGGTCCCCGAGCACGTCGCCCTGGGACGCGCCCGGGACGGTCACGGTGACGGCCGAGACCGGCTCGAGCACGACGGACCCGGCAGTCGCGAGGGCCTCGCGCAGGCCGTGGCCGGCGGCGGTGCGGAACGCCATGTCGGAGGAGTCGACCGAGTGGTACTTGCCGTCGGTGACCTCGACGCGCAGGTCGACGACGGGGTAGCCGCGCGGGCCGCCCGCGGCCATCGCCTCGGTCAGCCCGCGCTCCACCGCGGGGAGGTACCCGCGCGGGATCGCACCGCCGACGACCGAGTCGACGAACGCGAAGCCGGACCCGCGCGGACCGGGCGAGACGGTGAGCTGCACGACGGCGAACTGCCCGTGCCCGCCCGACTGCTTCTTGATCTTGCCCTCGACGCGGACCTCGCGGGCGATCGTCTCCCGGTACCCGACGCGCACGTCCTCGGGCTCGACGTGCACGCCGAACTTGCGGGCGAGCCGCTCGAGCGCGACGGCGAGGTGCGTGTCGCCGATGCCGCGCAGGACCGTCTGCCCGTGCCCGCCGCCCGCGCCGCCGGTCCGGTCGACCCGCAGCGTCGGGTCCTCGGCGACGAGCCGCGTGAGCGCGCCGGACAGCTTGTCGTCGTCGGCCTGCGTGACCGGGCGCAGTGCGAGCGCGAACGGTGCGGGGCGCTCGGGCGGCCCGGGGACGCGCACGGGTGTGGTCCGCGAGCCCAGCGCCGTCCCGGTCGGGGACGCCGAGAGCTTCGCGACCGCGACGACGTCGCCCGCGACGACCTCCGTGACCGGCACGTGCTCCTTGCCGCGGAGCGTGAACAGCCCGTGCAGCCGCTCGTCGGCGCCCGTCGTGGTGTTCACGAGGTGGTCCTCCGCGTGCAGCGTGCCGGACAGCACCTTGAGCAGCGACACCTGCCCGACGAACGGGTCGGCGAGCGTCCGGAACACGAACGCGAGCGGCTCGCCGGCGGGGTCGGCGTCGACCGTGACCACGGCGTCGCCCACGAGGACGGTGCGCGGGCGGTCCGCGGGCGACGGGCCGAGCGTGCACAGGTAGTCGGCGAGGCGGTCGACCGCGACGCCCGTGACCCCGGAGCCGACGAGCACGGGGACCTCGAGCCCGTCGCGGACCTCGTGCGCGAGCGTGCGGCCCAGCTCCTCGCCGGTCGGCACCTCCCCGGCGAGGTAGCGCTCGAGCTGCTCGTCGTCGCCGCTGACGATCTCCTCGGCGACCTCGTCGTGCAGGCGGTGCTCCTCGGCGGCGACGTCGTCGGGCACCGGGCACGTGTGGTGGCGCCCGTCCGGGTCGTACGCGAGGCCCTCGTCGGACAGCACGTCCGCGACGCCGTGGAACGCGTCCTCCTCGCCGAGCGGCAGCTCGAGCGGCACGATCCCCGCGCCGAACGTGTCCCGGAGCTGGTCGAGGACGCGGTGGAAGTCGGCGCGCGGGCGGTCCTCCTTGGTCACGAAGACCAGGCGCGGGAGCCCCGCGGCGACGCAGCGCTGCCACGCGTGCTCGGTGCCGACCTCGACCCCGTCGACCGCGCTGACCACGATCACCGCGAGGTCCGCGACCTGCACGCCCGCGTCGACCGCACCCACGAAGTCGGCGTACCCGGGGGTGTCGAGCAGATTGATCTTGCAGGTCTGCCCGTCGGGCGCGGTCCACTCGAACGGCGCGACGGCGAGGGACAGCGAGATGCCCCGCCTGACCTCCTCGGGCTCGTGGTCGCACACCGTCGACCCGTCCTCGACGCGGCCCGGCCGGGCGATCGTCCCGGCCCGGTGCAGCAGCGCCTCGACGAGCGTCGTCTTCCCTGCGCCGCTGTGGCCGAGCAGCACCACGTTGCGGATCCTCGGCGTCGTTGCCGTGCCCATGCGAGCTCCCCGGGTCGGAGGTGGACCTGCGACCAGGCTAGCCACCGACGCAAGACACCCCCGGGACGTGGGTCCCGGGGGTGCCTCGGAGCTGTGCGTCGCCGTCGGGCGGCGTCAGACGCGCGAGCGGACGTCCTGCCAGGCCCACTCCTCGACCGCGCGGCGCTGCGTCGGGATCGTGAAGAAGCCCTCGATCGTGTTGGGCACCTCGACCTCGGGCTCGTCCGTCCAGAAGACCCACCCGCGGGGCGCGCGCGGCCAGCCCGGGTCCGGGATCCAGCCCTTGGGCGGCGTCCAGCCCTCGGGTGCCGGCGGCCAGGTCGGCGGGCGGTGGTAGCGACGGTTCACGTGAGTGCCTTCCCCCATGCGGTCCAGGACGCGACGGTGTCCTGCGGGGTCCTTATCGGGAGCCGGGTGAGGGACCTGAAGGATTCGGGAGGACGTGTTCTCACGGTAACGAGCGGGTCATGTGGTGGTCTGGGACACAGGGCCCAGGACCAGGCCGGCGACGTGCCGTATCACCGGGTGGACGCCGTGTATCTGCAGGTGGGGACGCCGCTCCACGTGGGTGTCCGAGGCGAGGGGAGGGGTGGCCGTGGTGCTGGAGCAGGTGGAGACGGTCGACGTGGCCGCGTGGTGGGAGGCGCAGCTCGACGCGTCGCACGAGGTGCGCCGGCGCGCGGGGGAGACGCTCGGGCCGCGGGGGTGGACGGCCGGTGCCGCGAGGGCCCTCGCGCCCTGGACGACGTCCGTGCACGTGCCGTACGCGTACCACGACTACCGCCCGTACGGGTCGTCCCGCACGGTCCACGAGGTCAACGGCGACGACGGGTACGTGCGGTTCGCGGGCCTCGGGGCCAGCGTCGCGGCGCACCTGCTGACGCTGCTCGACGAGCCGCAGCTCGCCGTCCGGCAGGGTGACGGCCCGACCCTCGGGGGGCTGCTGCGCGCGGCCGTCACGCACCCCGGGGTCGTCGAGGTCTACGGCCACGTCGTCGGTCCGCGCGCCGCGGGCGAGCGGGTCGTCGCCGAGGGCGCGTTCCTCTACGCCCTGCCCGAGCTCCAGGTGCCGGAGTGGCCGCACGACGGGCCGTGCGAGTGCACCGTCCTGTGGGCCGCGGCGCGCGAGCGGTACGGGGTCGACGACGCGCTCGGCATGCCGCAGGAGCTGCAGCGGAGCGCCAACCTGTGGCGGCCCGGCGAGCTCTGCTGGCGGCTCGGCTGGGAGTGAGCGGGGGAGGATGGCGGCGTGACGTCCTCGCACCGCCGCCTGCGCCCGTTCGGCACCGTCCTCGTCGCGGCCGTCGTGGTGGGGGTCGTCGGCGTGGCCCTCGCCTCCGGGGGCGACCTCCTCGACCGTCGCCCCGAGTACACGCCGCTCTACACCGCCGACGAGCTGCGGGCGCGGCCCGACCTCGCCGAGGTGCTGCCCGGCCAGGTCGACGCGACCCGCGCCGTGCTCGCCGCCGTGGCGGACACGGCCGACGTGACGTGGGAGCCCGCGGACGCCGACGTGTTCGTGACCGAGCGCGACGGCACCGAGGACCAGGTGGTCGACGGCCTGCCCGTGCTGCGCTGGAAGCCGGAGCACTGGGACTCGGAGCAGCCCGCGGAGCTCGACGACGCGATGGTCGAGGCGCTCGGCGAGGCCGTCCGCGGCGCCCTCGAACCCCGCGGCTACACGGTCTCGACGGAGGGCGCGACGTCGGCGCTGCACGACCGGGCGCTGTTCTTCCGGGCGAGCGACGGCGACGACGGCTCGGTGCAGGTGCTCGCGCTGGACGACGGGACGCTGCGGGTCATCGCGCTCTCGAGCGCGCACGTCCACCGGGGCGACGGCGGGTGCGAGCCCCTCGACTGCCGGCCGCCTGTCGAGGACCCCGCCGCCGGGCCGTGACCCCTCCGCGCGCGGGTCAGGACTTCTCGGGGATGCGCCCGCGCCACTCGTCCGCCGCGAACCGGCGGTGGGAGCCCGCGAGCTTGTCGCGCGCCGCCGGTCCCAGGTCGACCCCCAGCACGTCCGCGAGCCGCAGCAGGTAGACGAGCACGTCGGAGAGCTCCTCGCCGATGCGCTGCCGCCGGGCCGGGTCCGTGAACCGCTCGACGGCGCCGTCGGCCGGGACCCACTGCAGCAGCTCGGCGAGCTCGCCGACCTCCCCGACGAGGGCCAGCGCCAGGGACTTGGGGTCCTGGAACGGCGCCCACTCGCGCTCGTCGACGAACTCGCGGACCAGGCGGGTGAGCTCGGCGATCTCGCGCTCGGGCTGCGCGGGCGCGGGGCGCTCGTGCGCCGGCCGCTCGTGCGCGGCGCGCTCGTGCGGCTGCTCGCGGTCGGGTGCGGGGGAAGGCTGCTCGGTCACGGTGCCAGCGTGGCACGGCGCGGGTGAGGCCTCTCAAGGTCCGCCACCCGGGACCCGATCGTGGGGGTATGAGACGACGCGCTGCCGCCCTGCTGATCGTCGGGGCCCTGGCCCTCGTGCCCGTGTCGGGCTGCGCGGCGCTGGTCCCCCGGCCGGTCCCGGCGGCGGCCGTGGAGTGCGACCCCCCGGCGCCCCCGGGCGCCACCGACGCGGCGCGGGCGTACACCGACGCGGCGCACCGGGCGCACGAGGCGCGCGTGCTCCTCTCGGACACCATCGCCGCGCAGGACATGATGATGTCGCTCGACGACCTGCGGACCTCCGCCGCGAACGACGAGGCGTTCCTCACCGAGGTGCGGGGGATCGACTTCCCGCCCGAGGCGGCACGTGCCGCGGACGACTTCCTGCGTGCGGTCGAGGCGGACGACGACTTCCTGCTCACGGCGGCCGCGCAGGACGGGTACTACGCCGAGCACGCCGCGGAGCGGAACCGGCTCTACGAGAACCGGACCAGGGCCGGCCACGCGCTGCGCGAGGCGCTCGGTCTCCCGCGCTCGGGCTGCAGCCTGAACCTGCCCTGAGCCCGGCGCCGCGGTGCGCCTCGCCCGCGGCCCCGCACCGCCCGCGGGACCTGCAGCGCGCTCCGCCGGACCGGCGCAAGAAAGTTGAAGGTTCATCTCCGATTCGGGAAGCAGCGCGCGACCTGCGCCGTTGTGCCGGTGCCGCGCCCGCGGTCCCGCGCACCACCCGGAGGAGCACCCATGTCCGTCGTCGTCACCGGAGCAACCGGCCACCTCGGCCGTCTCGTCGTCACCGAGCTGCTCGCCCGCGGGGTGCCCGCGTCCGACGTCGTGGCGACCGGGCGACGCGTCGAGGCGCTCGCGGACCTCGCCGCGCAGGGCGTGCGGGTCGTCGCGTCCGACTACGCCGACGCGGGCTCGCTGCGCGCGGCGTTCGAGGGTGCCGACACGGTCCTCCTCGTCTCCGGCAACGAGGTCGGGCAGCGCGTGACGCAGCACGGCAACGCCATCGAGGCCGCCAGGGCGGCGGGCGTGGGCCGCCTCGTCTACACGAGCGCGCCGCGCGCGACCACGACCGACCTGGTCCTCGCGCCCGAGCACAAGGCGACCGAGGAGCTCCTCGCGGCGTCCGGCCTGCCGACCACGATCCTGCGCAACAACTGGTACACGGAGAACTACGTGCCCACCCTCGAGCAGGCGCGCGCCACGGGCGAGGTCGTCGCGAGCGCCGGGGACGGCCGGGTCGCGAGCGCCACGCGCGCCGACTTCGCCGCCGCGGCCGCCGTCGTCCTGACGACCGCCGGTCACGAGGGCAAGGTCTACGAGCTCGGCGGCGACACCGCCTGGACGCACCACGAGCTCGCCGCCGCGATCGGCGAGGTCCTCGGGCGGGAGGTCGTCTACCGGCCGGTGAGCCCCGAGGAGCACCTCGCCGTGCTCACGACGGCGGGGCTCGACGAGGGCACCGCGGGCTTCGTCGTCGCGCTCGACGGCAACATCCGCGACGGCGCGCTCGCCGACGTCACCGGGGACCTGTCCCGGCTGACCGGGCGCCCGACGACGTCGCTCGTCGACGGGCTGCGCGCGGCGGTCGAGCCCACGCGCTGACGCGGGTCCCGACGGGCGGGCGCCGCGGCGGCGCCCGCCCGTCGTCCGTCAGGGTGCTCGTGCGCCTGCCGGAGGTCCGGCCGTGCGCGGGCGTCCGCCGCGGCCGACGCCCGGATGCGCGCCGCCGGGCTCACGGCCACGATGGGCCCGAGGAGGTGCCGCGATGAGCGTGGCCGGGAGCAGGCCGAAGGTCCGTCAGATCGTCCTCGACACCATGGACGTCCGAGGGCTCGCGGAGTTCTACCGCGAGCTGCTGGGTTGGGAGTACCGCCCGGGCGACGAGCCGCCGCCCCCGGGCGAGCCGGACACCGCCGACTGGCTGGTGCTGCGGGGCGAGGCAGGTGTGGCGCTCGCCTTCCAGCAGGTCCCCGCGCTGCCCGAGGCGACGTGGCCCGAGGGTCCGCGCCCGCAGCAGCTCCACCTCGACATGACCGTCGAGACGCCCGAGGAGCTCGACGCGCAGCACGAGCGCGTGACCCTGCTCGGCGGGCGGCTGCTGGAGGACCGCCGCGACGACCCGGACGAGCCGCTGCGCGTGTACGCCGACCCGGCCGGGCACCCGTTCTGCATCTTCGTCTGACGCGGGCGGCCCTGACGCGTCTGACCTGGGTGGTGGTGCCGCCGCGGTGACGCGGTCGGGCCGACGGTCGCCGAGCGGGGCGACGGCTGCCGGAGCGGCGTCGGGCAGCGCGAGCCCGCGTCGGCCTCCGCCGCGCCGGGCGTCCGCCGCGTCGAGCCGGGCGTGCACCCTCGGGCTAGCGTCGTGGCATGGGTGCGCAGGTGGTCCCGTTCCGGTTCGGCGTCGTCGGCAGCGGCTGGCGGGCGGGGTTCTTCGCGCGCATCGCCCGGCAGGTGCCCGAGCGCTTCGTGGTCGCGGGGGTCGTGACGCGGACCGCCGGGCGGGGCGCCGAGGTCGAGCGGGACTGGGGCGTGCCGACGGTGCGCACGGTCGCCGAGCTCGTGCGCGGCGACGCCGGTGCGCGCCCCGACCTCGTGGTCGTGAGCACGCCGTGGGACGTCACGCCGGGCGTGATCCGGGAGCTCGTGGCCGCGGGGGTCCCGGTGCTCACCGAGACCCCGCCCGCGCCCGACGCCGAGGCGCTCGACGCCCTGTGGCACGACGTCGGGGCGTCCGGCCTGGTCCAGGTCGCCGAGCACAGCCCGTTCCTGCCGATGCACGCCGCGCGCGCGGCGCTCGCCCGGCGCGGGCTGCTCGGGGACGTCACCTCGGCGCAGGTCTCCTCGACGCACCGACACCACGCGGCCGGGCTCGTCCGGCACCTGCTCGGCACCGGCCTCGCGGACGTGACGGTGCGCGCCCAGGCGTTCACGGCGCCGCTGCTCGACCCGATGAACCGTGCGGGCTGGACGGGCGCGACGGAACCCCGCGAGGCGCGCACCGTGCTGGCGACGCTCGACTTCGGGGAGCACGGCAGCGCGCTGTACGACTTCACCGACAACCAGTGGCACAACCCGCTGCGGGCGAACCGCCTCGTGCTGCGCGGCTCCGCGGGCGAGCTCGTCGACGACCGGCTCGTGCGCTGGACGGACCCGCGCACCGTCGTCGAGTCCCGGCTCGTGCGCCGCCAGTACGGCATCGAGCAGGACATGGACGGCTTCGACCTCGACCACGTGAGCCTCGACGGGGAGGTGCTCTACCGGAACCCGTTCGTCGGGGCGCGCCTGGCCGACGACGACCTCGCTGTCGCCGGGCTGCTCGCGGGGTCGGCCGGCTGGGTGCGCGGCGAGGGCCCGGCGCCCTACCCGCTCGCGGAGGGCAGCCACGACCACCGCATCGGGCTCGCGATCGAGGAGTCGGCGCTCACGGGCGAGCCGGTGCGGGTCGTCGCGCCCGTCTGGGCGGCCTGAGGCGACGACCCACGACCCCGGCCGGGGACCTGCGGACTCCCGCCGCTGCACCTCCCGGGCGAGCCCCCGCACCGGATGCGACCCTCCGGGGCGGGTGCCACCGTGGGACGCATGACGCGATTCGGGTACACCCTCATGACCGAGCAGTCCGGCCCCAAGGAGCTCGTGCGCTACGCCGTCGCGGCGGAGCGGCTCGGGTTCGACTTCGAGGTGTCGAGCGACCACTACTTCCCGTGGCTCGACGAGCAGGGGCACGCGCCGTACGCGTGGACGCTGCTCGGGGCCGTCGCGCAGGCGACCGAGACGGTCGACCTGATGACGTACGTGACGTGCCCGACCGTCCGGTACCACCCCGCCGTCGTCGCGCAGAAGGCCGCGACGCTCGCGGTGCTCTCCGACGAGCGGTTCACGCTCGGTCTCGGCGCGGGCGAGAACCTCAACGAGCACGTCGCCGGTCAGCGCTGGCCCGCGGTCGGCGAGCGTCACGACATGCTCGAGGAGGCCGTCGAGATCATCCGCGAGCTCCTCGCGGGCGAGCGCCTGACGTACGAGGGGGACCACTTCCGGGTCGACTCCGCGAAGATCTGGGACCTGCCCGAGCGGCCCGTCGAGATCGGCATCGCCATCTCCGGCGCCCAGTCGATCTCCCGGTTCGCGCCGCTCGCGGACCACCTCATCGCGACCGAGCCCGACGCCGAGGCGTTCGACGCGTGGGACGAGGCGCACGGCCCGGTCGAGGCCGGTGAGCCGAAGCCCCGCAAGATCGGGCAGATCCCGATCAGCTGGGACACCGACGAGGAGGCCGCGGTCACGCGCGCGCACCAGCAGTTCCGCTGGTTCGCGGGCGGCTGGAAGGTCAACGCGGACCTGCCGACGACCGAGGCGTTCGACGCCGCGAGCCAGTTCGCCCGGCCCGAGGACGTCGCCGAGCAGATCCCCTGCGGCCCGGACCTCGACAAGATCGTCGAGGCCGTGTCCGCCTACTGGGAGGCCGGCTTCACCGACATCGCGCTCGTGCAGGTCGGCGACGAGAAGCAGCAGGAGTTCCTCGACACCGCCGCCGGGCCGCTGCTGGACCGCCTGCGCTCCGCGGCGCCGTCGGAGGGCTGAGCCGTGGCGGTGACCGCGTTCGGGGACCTGCCGCTCGCCGACCGCGACCGCGAGTGGGACGGAGCGGCGGCCGAGAAGCGGGTCCGCGCGTGGGCGAAGGCCGACGACGAGCCCAACGAGCGGTACCGGGACGCGCACGTCTGGTACGACGCGGACGCGAAGGAGAACTTCGGGTCGTACAAGCTGCTCGTGGCAGACGTCGTCGGCGGCAGGCTCGTCGCGGTCCCGCGCGGGGTGTTCGCCGCGGCGGCCGTGATGCAGGGCTCCCGCGGTGGCGTCGACCTGCCCGCGAAGGACGTCGACCGCGTCAAGAGCCACCTCGCGAAGTACTACGCGAAGCTCGACGAGACGGCCCCCTGGGACCGCGACGACTGAGCGACGGCCGGGCCCGGCACGCCGCCGGGCCCGGCCGCGACACCTCCGAGGAGGACCCGTGCGCGTCCACCGCATCATCCCGAACCTGCACGTGCCCGACGTCGGCGCTACCGCGGACTTCTACGCCGGCTACCTCGGGCTGAGCCACGAGGACCTCGGCCTCGGCTGGGTCACGCGGTACGTCGCGCCGGGGGAGGGCCCGGCCGCGGGCGCCGAGGTCCAGGTGGTGACCCGCGACGCGACGGCCCCGCAGGACGCCGTCGCGTCGGTTCTCGTGGAGGACGTCGACGCGGCGTACGACGAGGCGCGGGCGCGGGGGTACGAGATCGTGCACCCGCTCACGACCGAGGCGTGGGGCGTGCGCCGGTTCTTCGTGCGTGCACCCGACGGCAACGTGCTGAACGTCGCGGCGCACCGGCGCTGACGCGGGTGTCGGCGGAGGGTCGACGCTCCGTGGCGGTGCTCGTGCTGGTCGGGCCCCTGCGCCGGCGCCAGGCTGGGCGCCGCGGTGCGCTGGGTGCTGCGGCGGGCGGGAGGTGGGACGCGGTCATGGAGATGCGACCGGCGTGCGAGCGCTGCGGGGCGGGGCTGCCGGCCGACTCGCGCGAGGCGACGGTCTGCAGCTACGAGTGCACGTTCTGTCGCGGCTGCACGGAGGAGCTCGCGGGGGTGTGCCCGAACTGCGGCGGAGAGCTCGTCCGGCGCCCGACGCGCACCGGCTGACGACGTACCGCGGACCGCCGGCCAGCGGTCACCACCGCGGTCTCGCGCCGTGCCTCCCCTACCCTCGGCGTGACCGAGCCGGTGGGAGGACGTCGTGATTCTCGACCCTGGCGCGCGCACCGGGAGGTACGGCGTGTGCGACGTGCACTACCCCGACACGGGCGGGGCGGTCGCCGCCCTGGTCGTGGCCGGTGACGCGGCGCTGTCGACCGTGCTCTCCGAGCACGTCGCGGTCCTCGCGCACGTCGCCCCCTACGAGCCGGGTGCCTTCTTCGCGCGTGAGCTGCCCGCGCTGCGCGCGGTGCTCGGGGGTGTCGAGCCGCTCGACCTGCTCGTCGTCGACGGGTACGTCGACCTCGACCCGGAGGGGCGCCCCGGCCTCGGCGCCCGGGTGCACGCCGAGCTCGGCGTGCCGGTCGTCGGGGTCGCCAAGACCCGGTTCCACGCCGCGTCGCACGTGATCGAGGTGCGGCGGGGGTCGGCGACGCGGGCGCTGTACGTGACCGCCGCGGGGATGCCGGCCGAGGACGCCGCCGCGCTGGTCTCCGCGATGGCCGGTCCGCACCGGATCCCGACGGCGCTGCGCCGGGTCGACACGATCGCCCGTCGCCCCGGGCTCGCCGGGGTCGCGCCGAGCCCGTCGACGCGGGCGGGCGCTCGTGCGTGACGCGACGCCGGCCGGCACCGGGACCGCTCTCGTCGTCCGCGCCGCCGAGCCCCGCGACCTCGCGGCCGTCACCGCGCTCGTCCGCGAGCTCGCCACGTCGTTCGTGGCCGACGCGGACCGGGTCGCCGAGGGGTTCGCGGACCTGCTCGCCTCGACGGCCGCGGGCGGCGCGCGCGGGCGGCTGACCGTCGCGGAGGAGGGCGGCCGCGTCGTCGGCTACTGCCTCGCCGCGACGCACACGACCCTGCACGCGAACGGCCCCGCGGTGTGGGTCGAGGAGCTGGTCGTCGACGCGGCGTGCCGCGGGCGCGGGACCGGGTCGGCGCTCATGGCGGACGTCGAGGCGTGGGCGGCCCGCCGCGGCGCGGTGGTCGTGGCGCTCGCGACGCGGCGGGCCGGCGTGTTCTACGCGGGGCTCGGCTACGCGGAGTCGGCCGCGTACCTCCGCAAGATCCTCTGACGCGCGCCGCCCGCGCCGGCGCGAGCCGTCAGTTGAGCTTGCGGGTCCCTGCCGGCAGCGCGCCGCCGCCGTGCACGTCGCTCGCGAGGTCGGCGAGCGCGGTCAGCGCGACGTTCTGGCTCCACGGCCCGTACGAGACGCGCGCGACGCCGAGCCGCTGCAGCACGTCCAGCGCGAGCGACCCGGGCACGGCGATGACGTTGACCTTGCGCTCGCCGAGCGCCTCGACGAGCCGGGTCACGGTCGGCTCGTCGAGCAGCCCGGGGACGAAGACGGTCGACGCACCGGCGTCGAGGTAGGCCCGCCCACGCTCGATCGCCGCGCTCAGCACCGCCTCCCGGTCCTGGTCGCCCGCACGCAGGAACGCGTCGGTGCGGGCGTTCAGCACGAACGGCACACCGGCCTGCTCGCCGGCGGCGACGGCGGCCTCGACCGCGCGGACGGCGTCGGGCAGCGGCTTCATCTGGTCCTCGAGGTTGGCGCCGACGACGCCGACGTCGATCGCGCGCGCCACCGTGCCGCCCGGGTCGCCGTACCCGGCCTCGAGGTCGGCGGTGACGGGGAGGTCCACCGCGGCCGCGACGCGCCCGACCGCCTCGATCATCAGGTCGCGCGGGATCTTCTCGCCGTCCTCGTACCCGTACGCGGCGGCGATCGAGTGGCTGGCTGTGGCGAGCGCCCGGGTGCCGGGGACGTCGGCGACGACGCGGGCCGTGATGACGTCCCAGACGTTCACGAGGAGCAGGAGCTCCGGGTCGGCGTGGAGGCGCTGGAGCTCGCGGGCCTTGTCGGCGGTGGAGGTCATCCGCCCAACGTAGCCCGACGGCGGACCTGCAGGGACGCCCGTCCCGGGCGGGCGCCGCGCGCCGTCGTTAGCCTCGTGCGGTGAACGAGACCGCCCCGCCGCGCGCCACCGCCCCCACCCCCGAGCACCTCGGGACCGGCCTGCGGGTCCGGCACCTCACGATGATGGGGCTGGGCTCCGCGATCGGTGCGGGGCTGTTCGTCGGGACCGGTGCGGGCATCGCGATCGCCGGGCCCGCGATCCTCGTGTCGTACGCCGTCGCCGGGCTGCTCGTCGTGCTCGTCATGCGGATGCTCGCCGAGATGGCCGCCGCGATCCCGTCGAGCGGCTCGTTCTCGACGTACGCCGAGGTCGGCATCGGGCGGTGGGCCGGGTTCGTCATGGGCTGGCTGTACTGGGCGACGCTCATCATGGTGCTCGGCGTCGAGATCACCGCGGCGTCCGGGATCATCCACGGCTGGGCGCCGGTCCTGCCGCAGTGGCTCGTCGCGCTCGTGCTGGTCGCGGGGTTCGCGGTCGTGAACCTCGTCGGCGTCCGGAGCTTCGGGGAGTTCGAGTTCTGGTTCGCCTCGCTCAAGGTCGGCGTGATCGTCGTCTTCCTCGTCGTGGGGACCCTGCTCGCGCTCGGGCTGCTGCCCGGCACCGACCCCGTCGGCACGAGCAACCTGCTGGGCAACGGCGGGTTCGCCCCGCACGGGCTCGCGGGAGTCGCGTCCGGGCTGCTCGTGGTGCTCTTCGCGTTCGGCGGCATCGAGATCATCACGATCGCCGCCGCCGAGTCCGACGACCCGCAGCGCTCGATCGCGACCGCGGCCCGCAGCATCGTGTGGCGGATCCTGCTCTTCTACGTCGGCTCGGTCGCGGTCATGGTGCTCGTGCTGCCGTGGGACTCGGCCGCCCTGGTCGCCGGGGAGGGGGAGTCCGGCGACGGGCTCGGCGGGCCGTTCGTCGCGGTGCTCGACCTCGTCGGCGTCCCCGGGCTCGGGCGGATCATGGAGGTGGTCGTCGTGGTCGCGCTGCTCTCGGCGTTCAACGCGAACGTCTACGGCACCTCCCGCATGGCGTTCTCGCTCGCGCAGCGCGGCGACGGCCCGGGCGGGCTGCTGCGGGTCTCGCGCCAGGGGGTGCCGTGGTCCGCCGTCGCGCTCTCGGTGGCGTGCGCGCTCGTCAGCATCGTCCTCAACTGGGCCCTGCCCGCGGGGCTGCTGGGGCTGCTGCTCGGCGCGGTCGGGTCCTCGCTCGTCGTGCTGTGGGTGTTCATCGCGGTCTCGCAGCTGCGCCTGCGCCGCCGGCTCGAGGCCGAGGGGCGCCTCGGGGTGCGCATGTGGGGCTTCCCGTACCTGTCGTGGGCGACCCTCGGGCTGCTCGCGGGCTTCGTCGCGCTGATGCTCTCCGACCCGGACGCCCGCGTGCAGCTCGCGTCGACCGCGGTGCTGTGCCTCGTGCTCCTCGGGCTGTACGCGGTGCACGCGCGGCGCCGGCGGGTCGGCGCAGCGCCCGTCGCGTCCGGCGGCTAGGAGAGCCCGTCCGCCGCGCGCATCTCGTCGGCCGACCGTGCGACCTCGGCGGCCTGCTCGACGGTCAGCTGGGCGCGCACGTCCGCGGCCGCGGCGACGTACGGCGCGGCCTCCGCCTCGTCCACCTCGCCGAGCAGCAGAGCGTCCCCGTCGAGCCCCTCGAGGAGCGTCGCGACCTCCGCGGGCGTCGCGGCAACCCGGATCGGCTCGCCCTCCGACCAGGTCAGGGCGGCCTCCTCGAACTTGCCCTCGAGCGACCAGGCGTTCTCCGTCCAGGGCTCCCAGCTGTCCTCGGCCATCTCGTACAGCGACATGCCGACGGCGGGCGCGTGGTCCTCGGTCACGGCGAGGGCGATGGTCCCGTCGGTCACCGCGTCGGTCACCGCGTCGGGCACCGCGTCGGTCACGGGGGACGGCTCCGTCACGGGAGCATCGGGCTCGGCCGCCGCCGCCGCCGCGCCCGGGGACGCGAGCGGCGCGGCGGTCTCCGCCGCACCCGGGACCGGCGGCGGCGCGAGGGACGCGCACCCGGCGAGGGAGACTCCGACGGTCATCGCGAGCACCGCGAGCAGCATCGTCGTGCGCGACGGCGTCGTGCCGGTCATGAGTACCCCCTCGATCCGCGGCGCACGCTAGCGGCCGCGCCACCGACCGGACGCCCCACGGAGCCGCGTGCCACCCGGTCGGCGCACCGATCTCACCCGGGGAAGGGCGCGCGGCGCCGCACGACGGAGGTGCGTCAGCCCGTCGTCGTCTCGACCGGACGCGCCTCGTGGCCCTCGCGGCCGTGCGTCCGGTTCGACTCCTTCATCTGCGCCTCGTAGACGTGGCGCCGACCGTCCATCAGGCGGTCGCGGACCTCGCGCTCCCAGTGCCGGAACGTCGACCAGTAGCCCTCGTCGTAGTCCTCGACCACCTGGAACGTCCAGCGTCCGTTCAGCACGTTGCGCCCGACGAGGTCGGCGCGGATCTCGTCCGCGAGCTCGGGCTCCCCGGCGGCGGCGAGCTTGTCGAGCGCCTCGGCGAGCTCGATGTCCGCGCGGCCGGTGAGCCGGTGGAACGCGTACAGCATGCCGCGGGCGTGCTCGGTCACCTCGAGCGCGGCGGTCACTCCGCCGACGGCCTCGACGAGCGCGTCGCTCGCGCCGTCGGGCACGCGGTGGTCGGGGTCGGGGGCGTCACGGAGGTCGTCGGTCATGCGTGCCATCGTCCGACGGCCGTCCGGGGCCCGCACCCGGAGGACCGTCCGGGACCCCGGACCCGGCCCGGGGACGACGGACGCCCCGCACCGAGGGTGCGGGGCGTCGAGGTCGGTCGGGAAGCCGGCTCAGTCCTCGATCGGGATCAGGACGAACACCGGGATCTCGCGGTCGGTCTTGGTCTGGTACTCGGCGTAGTCGGGCCACGCGGCGACGGACCGCTCCCACCACGCCGCGCGCTCGTCGCCCGTGGCCACGTGCGCGACGTAGTCGCGCCGGACCGGGCCGTCCTGCAGCTCGACGTGCGGGTTCTTGACGAGGTTGTGGTACCAGACGGGGTGCTCGGGGGCCCCGCCCTTCGACGCGACGACGGCGTACTCGCCCTCGTGCTCGACGCGCATGAGCGGGGTCTTGCGCAGCTTGCCGGACGTCGCGCCAACCGAGGTCAGCAGGATGATCGGCTTGCCGCGCAGCGTGTTGGCCTTCGTCCCGCCGGAGGCCTCGAACTCCTCGGCCTGCTTGCGGGCCCAGTCGGACGGGCTCGGGGCGTACTCACCAGAGAGGGGCATGTCTGCGAGAACGTGCGCGTCGCCGAGGGCATTCCCGCGCGGTGGCGCGCCCCATCGCGCCGACGCGGGTGCACGTCGGGGCATCCCGCGACCGCCGCCGACCGCCGGTGCCTAGTGTCGGGAGAGGCCGGCCGACGGAGGCCCGGCCGCTGCCCGGGACGTCAGGACGAGGGCGCCACCGGGCAGCCTCAGCGACGCAGGGGGACCCGATGTATCCGACCTCGACCGCGGGGCTCGCACTGGCACTCACGCTCCTCGCGAGCCCGGCGCCCGGGCCGACGGCGAGCCCGACGCCCGACCCGACGCCGCAGCCCGTCGCGTGCGGCGGGACGATCACGCAGGACACCGTGCTCGCCGCCGACCTGGTCTGCACCGAGGGCGACGGCCTGCGGCTCGTCGGGCCCGTCACGCTCGACCTCGACGGGCACACGATCAGCGGGCCCGGTTCCGGCACCGGCGTCACGACCGACAGCTCGGTGCACGGCGTCGTGACCGGCGGGACGATCCGCGGCTGGGAGCGCGGGGTCGCGGCGCGCACCGACGACCCGCCTCAGGAACCGCCCATGCCCGCCACGGTGCACCACATGGTCTTCCGGGACAACGCGTCCGGCATCCACGGCTCCACCGCGGCCTTCGAGATCAGCTGGTCCCGGTTCGTGGACAACGGCACGGGCGTCGACATGGCGTTCCGCGCGGACGCGACGGTCGACCGGTCCGTGTTCGTGCGCAACGGGACCGGCGCGCGCTCGGGCTCCGACCACGCGGTGCTCGTGACCGCGTCGACGTTCCGCGACAACGAGATCGCGCTCAGCACGAGCGACGGCGCGGTCGTCGCCTCGTCGTCGCGGTTCACGGGCAACACGACGGCGGTGTCGCACTTCCGAGGGGTTGTCGAGCTCACCGACAACGTCGTCGCCGGGAGCGAGATCGGGGTCGAGGGGTCGTTCGGGTCCGTGCTGATGACGTCCAACACCTTCCGGCGCAACGTGCTCGCGGTCGACGGCAGCGACACGATGACCCTGCGCGGCAACCGCTTCGTCGGCAACGACCGGGCCGTGGTCGCGACCGACCCCCGCGAGCAGGGCGTGACCATCGACATCGACGGCGACACGTTCACGCGCAACGGGGACGCGATCTGGGCGTCGACCGCCTCCCGGATCGCGAACGTCACCGCGGTGCGCAACACCGGGTGGGGGATCTACGCCCCGAACGCCGTCGACGGCGGAGGCAACGTCGCGCGGGCGAACGGGAACGAGCCGCAGTGCGTCGGGGTGGTGTGCGGCGCGCGCTGACTCCGGGCGGTGCTCGGCCAGCCGGCGGGTGAAGTATTCCGGGGCAAACCCGGCGGTGGTCTACCGGATCCTGCGAACGGTGGTGACCCTGGGCGGACGACTCGGCTCGAGGGGGAACCGTGAGAAGTGGCATGCAGTGGGGGGTCCGGGGGATCGGCGCAGCGGCGCTCGGGATCCTGGGGGTGCTGGGGGCGGGCGTGCTCGCCGTCCCGGCCGCAGCAGAGGTCGAGCAGCCGGTGACGCTGTGCAGCGAGCTGTGGAACCAGCGGGAGTACGTCGTCGCCAACGTCGACGTGGTGGGTGACGTGCTGATCGACGAGGGCGGGTGCAACATCCTCCACTCGTCCGTCTCCGGGGACGTGATCATCCCCGCCGGACAGGACCTCGACCTCTACGGGACGGTCGTCGACGGCGACGTGCGTGTGGCGGGGGACGCCACGCTCTACGAGACCACCGTGTTCGGCACCGTCCGGCTCGAGGCGGCGGACACCGCGTGGCTGCGCGTCGACAGGTGGAGCACGGTGGACGACGTCCGCGGGCTCGCCCGCGAGGTGACGTCCGCCGGCGGCGCGCGGATCACCGGAACCTACGACGTCACCGCGACCGACATGCACCGGCTGCAGCACAGCACCTTCGACGGGCCGGTGACCGCGCGAGGCGGCCGCCTGCTCACGCACGGCTCGACGTTCGCCGACCTGACGGCCGTCGGCTCGCGGGACGCCATCGTGTGCCGCACCTCGGTGGCCGGCGACCTCACCGTCACGGCACTGTCCGACTACGCCCGCATCGGCCTCGAGGGCCGCGAGCAGTGCCGGACCACCGTCGGCGGCTCGCTGATCCTGCGCGACAACCCGCACAGCGTCGACCTCGGCGAGGTCGCGGTCACCCGCAACCTCGTGTGCGTGCGGAACACCGGGCCCCGCGTGGTCACCGGGACCGCCGCGTTCACCGACGGCTCGCGCGTCACCGTCGGCGGAGTGACCTACGGCGAGTGCACCTACGACTGGTCCTGGATCTGAGGGACGGGCACGACGAGCGGCCCGCCGCAGTGCGCGGCGGGCCGCTCGCGTCCCGGGGGGCTGCCGTCAGCTCGCCGGCGGGACGGGCCCGTAGACCGGCTGGACCTCGGCCATCTCGATGTCGGCGGTCGCCTGGATGAGTGCCAGGAGCTCCGGGTCGGCGCCCGGCGAGAACTCCTCGAACCGCTCCTCGGCGATCGTCATCGGCACGCCCGCGGGCGCCTGCTCGGTCGCGTCGAGCTCGGTGCCGTCGTTCGAGGGCGACATGCCCCGGAAGATCTTCCCGGCCTCCGACTGGTTGGTCAGGTCGAACGAGTACTGCTTGCTCTGCAGCCCGAGGTCGAGGAGCTTCTTGACCTCGGGAAACTGCTCGGCGTTGGTCTTCGGGATCGGCAGCGTCTTCTTCCAGTCGACGCCGAGGGTCTCGAGGGCCTTCGCGTACGCGTTCTCGTGGGCCTGGTCGCGGACGATCAGGTAGGAGATCGTCGAGCGGGCCGTCTTGTTGTCCGTCATCTCGTAGATGCGGCACTTCTGCAGCCGGCCGGTCGACTCGAGCATGAGGTTGTAGAGCAGGTCGAGCACGAGGTTGCCCGAGTTGTAGACGTAGCTGCCGCTCCACGGGTTGCCCGCGGCGTCCACCGGCAGCGCGCCCTGGGCGGCCACCAGGTAGTGGTGGATGTTGCTCTGGTGCGTCGCCATCTCGAGCGGCGTCTTCCCACCGGCGCCCGGCTGGTCGAGCGGGTCGGTCTTCTTGCCCTGGTAGCGCGGCGAGCCGTCGAGCAGCCGGGAGATCGTCGTGCCGATCAGCTCGACGTGGCTGATCTCCTCGGTCCCGATGCCCTGGAGCAGGTCCTTGTACGGCTTCCCGGCCGGGCCGCGGAAGTTCATGCTCTGGAACAGGTACTGCATCATCGTGCGCATCTCGCCGAACTGACCGCCCAGCCCCTCCTGCAGCGCGTTCGCGGCAGCGGGGTCGGGCTCGTCGGGGATGATCTCGTTGATCAGGCGCTGAACGTGCAGGTACATGCGCTGTCCTCTGTCCGAGGCGGTGCGGCCACGCGTCTGGACCGCCCTGGCGACGCTAGGCGCCGGTCGGCCGGGCCGCCAGCGGGCGGCGCCCGCTCAGCCCCGGAGGGCCGTGGCACGTTCGGGCCGAGGAGGCTGCACGTCGGGGCACGCCGAGCCGGATGCCGGTGCGCTGTCCCTACTGTCGGGAACGGCTCGGCCCACGGCGCCGGGCCGGTCGCCGGGCCGCGGTGATGCGTCCGGACCGGTGACCGCTCGAGCACCACGAGGGGGACCCGATGCACCTGACCACGACGGCGGGCCTCGCGCTCGCGCTGACGCTCTCGCTCAGCCCGACGCCCACGCCGAGCCCGACGACGGACCCGACGCCGCAGCAGCCCGCGTGCGGCGCGACCCTCACGACCGACACGCTCCTCACGGCGGACCTGGTCTGCGCCTCGGGCTCCGGGCTGCGGCTCGTCGGTCCCATCACGCTCGACCTGGGCGGTCACACCGTGCGCGGACCGGGCGCCGACGGTGGCACCGGCATCCTGTTCGACAACGCCACGAACCAGGTCATCCGCAACGGCACCGTCGAGGGGTGGGGCTCGGGCATCAAGGGCTGGAACGAGTTCCCCGAGGGCTCGGTCGTCCCGAGCACGCTCAGCGAGCTCCTCGTGCGCGACAACGACGACGGCGTCACGGGCTTCACCGCCGAGCTCGACATCACCCGGTCCCGGTTCACGGACAACACGACCGGCCTCCGCTCCGCGCTGTGGACGAGCGTGCGGGTCGACCGGTCGACGTTCGCGCGGAACGGGTTCGCGGTGCACAGCGGGGCGCAGGTCGCCATCACGGGCTCGACCTTCGTCGACAACGAGCTGGCGCTGAGCGCGACCGACGGCGCCGTCGACGTGACGTCGTCACGTTTCGCCCGGAACACGACGACGGCGTCCGAGCACGGCGGTGACCTCGTCCTCACCGACAACACGGTCACGGACAGCGAGGTCGGGGTCACGGGCGGGCTGTTCGGGCACACCGTCCTCACGTCGAACACGTTCCGGCGCAACGTCGTCGCCGTGGACGTCGTCGACACCATGACCCTGCGTCGCAACGACTTCGTCGGGAACGGCACGGCCGTGCGCGCCGTGGACCCGAACGAGGTGGGGGCGATCGCCGACCTCGACGGCGACACGTTCCGGCGCAACGGGGACGCGATCTACGCGACGGCCTTCTCCCGGATCGCGAACGTCACCGCGGTGCGGAACACCGGGTGGGGGATCTACGCGCCGGCCGCGGCCGACGGCGGCGGCAACGTCGCACGGGGGAACGGGAACGAGCCGCAGTGCGTCGGGGTGGTCTGCAGCGCGAGGTGAGCGGGGGAGCGCGCGTCTGGCGGGTCCCGCCCGCCCGGACGAGGATGCGGGTGCGGCGCGTCGCCGCAGCGACGAGGAGGTCCCCGTGCCGCACCCGGCCGAGCCCGACGGGCGCCCCCGCGTCGCGCCGGAGCCCGGCGACGGCCACACCGGTGAGCGGGCCGGCAGCGCGGCCCTGGGCGGACCCGTGACCGGCCCGGTCCGGCCCGGGCGGCGTGGCCAGGTCGCGCGCACGTCGGGTGGCCCGCGCCGGCTCGAGCGTGTCCCGCGCGAGGCGTCGTCGCGCGCGGCCGTGCCCCGGGGTGCGGCCTGACCCGGTACCTCGGGCTCGACCTCGCGTGGGGGTCCCGGGCCCGGACCGGGCTGGCGGCGCTCGACGAGCACGGGCGGCTCGTCGCGTCGTGCGCGGTCCGCACCGACGACGAGATCGCGGCGTTCGTCGCCGAGCACGCGCCCGGCGAGGTGGTCGCCGCGATCGACGCCCCGCTCGTCGTCCCCAACCTCACGGGGCGGCGCCGGTGCGAGGCGCTCGTCACCGCCGAGTTCGGCAGGTTCCACGCGGGCGCCTACCCGGCGAACCGCAGCAACCCGCTGTTCGACCCGCCGCGCGCCCAGACGCTCGCCGACCGGTTCGGCTGGGCCACGGACCCCGGCGTCGTCCCCGCGGCCGGCACGTCGGTGGCGATCGAGGTGTACCCGCACCCCGCGACGATCCTGCTCTTCGGGCTCACGACCGTCCTGCCGTACAAGGCCCGGCGCGGGCGGGACCTCGAGTCCCGGCGGCCGGCGTTCCGCGCGCTGCTCGACCACCTCGAGCGGGTGTGCGACGACCGGCTGCGGCTCTCGGCGTCGCCGCGCTGGGCCGAGCTGCGGGCGGTCGTCGCGGGGGCGGTCCGGGCGAGCGAGCTCGAGCGCGTCGAGGACGAGATCGACGCGGTGCTGTGCGCGTACCTCGCGTGGCTGTGGGGGGCGCGGGACCCCCGCATGCGCGTGCTCGGCGGCGCGGACGACGGGTACGTCGTGGTGCCGGGGACGGTCGAGGGGGTGTCGGGGCCCGCGGTCGTGGCCGTCCCGGGCGAGGCGTCGGCCTCCGGCTGACCGACGGCGGGAGCTCGGTTCCGGCCGTCGGTGCCTCTCGCGCGGTCGCGGGAGTCGAGACGCCGGCTCCGTCGTCCCCGCACCGGTCAGTCGTCGAACACGTGCCAGCAGATCTCGCTCCGGCGCCGCTGGTCGTCGAGGACGAGCTCGCGCAGCCCGGCCGGGACCTGCTCCCGCTGCCAGTCGCGCGCGGCCCGACGGGCGGCCGCGCGGTGTCGTATACACATCTGACGCGGCCGACGACCAACGGCGGGGGGGGGGGGGGGGGGGGGGGGGGGGGGGGGGGGGGGGGGGG